>CACJSL010000021.1 GCA_902596065.1 uncultured Alphaproteobacteria bacterium
ATTTTTTAATTCTTTATTAATTATAGAATATTCTATATTTTCTTTTATAGGCAAAGCATTTTCATTAATTGCAATTTTTTTATATTTTTCATTTGTAAATTTTCTAATATTCCATTCTTTTGCAAGATAATGTTTTCCTTTCGTTTGTATCCCCGCTACCCATCTCCAACTTAATGTATTTGAAGCTGTATCTCCGTCATATAAATATTTCATAAAAAATGCTGCCCCTAATTCCCAAGGCAAATTAAAAGTAAAAATCCAGATACTGGCAAACCACATTCGAGCATGATTATGTAGGTAATTACTCTCTTTTAATTCTTTTACCCAATCATTAAAGCATTCAATATTGCTATTCCCCTCAGTTACCTGAATATATTTTCTATTATCTTTGAATTCATCTTTCAGTTTTTTTAGATTTTTTAAATAATTTTTCCAAACTTGTGGTCTTAACTCCAACCACCCTCTCCAATAAATTCTCCATAGAATTTCTTGAATAAATTTTTCAGAAGTAAGGTATGAATGTTTTTTTAAAGATTCTCTAATAACTTCATTTTCATTAAGAATTCCGTGAGTAATGTATGGAGACAAATTTGATGTTGTTGTTTTATCATCAATATCAATTTTAAAATTTCTTAATTTAGAATAATTTACTAACTTTTCTTCAATAAAATATGTTAAATTTTTTTTTGCTTCAATTCTTGTAGGTTTAATTGTCATATAATTATTTTATTTAATTATGTTTATATTTATAAATTTTAAATAATAATCAATATAGAATTTTTTAATTTTGTTATTATAATGAAAGTAATGAATAATAATATTGATTTAATTATCAAATTAGCATGGCATGATAAATCATCATTTGAGAAAATTTTTAGATTATATGGTGTTTCTGAAAAAGAGGTCATTTTAATTATGAGAAAGAACCTGAAACCCAGTTCTTTTAAAATTTGGCGCAAAAGAGTATCTGGTAGAAAATCTAAACATGAAAAAAAATTTAAATTATTGGATAAGAAAAATAATTCTTATGAGTCAATATAATGACCGTTAGTTCCCTTTTTTTATATTTCAATTTAAAATAATTAATTAAAGTTTTTTTTGGTTAATTACAACATCAACTAAAATAGCGATAAGAAGATTGAGCATTGTGATGGCACAAATTATAATAAAACTAAAAAAATAGATCCACGCCCACCAAAATATTTCTTGCAAAGGAAGCATGACAGTTTCCCAGCTTGATAGGGTTAAAACTTGAAATAAGGTAATTAATGATACTCCAACATCATTCCATCTTTCAGGAATATGACTTGCAAAGAGCATAGATCCAATTGTTGCATAAATATAAAGTATAATAAAAAGCAATAATCCTACATAAAAAACTCTTTTTATAGAATCAATTAAAGCTTCAATTATCTTCTTTAATTCTGGAATAGCTGATATTAATCTTAATACTCTAAATACCCTTAATAGTCTTAATAACAGAAAACTTGAATTGTTTGGAATAGGAATTAGAGATACTAAAACTATTAAAGTGTCGAAGATATTCCATCCATTTTTAAAAAAATTAATTTTTTTTGGTTCTCCTATAAATCTAATTAAAATTTCAATAACAAAAAAAATTGTGATTAAATAATCAAGTATTTTTATTGAATTTGTAATGTATGCATTCAATTCATATGTGCTAACTCCAAGTGTGATAGCATTTAAAATTATTATTGTAATAACAATAAATTGAAAAATTCTTGATGAATTTAATTTAAATAACAAATTTGACATTATAATTTATTTTATATTATACTTTTTTAATTGCTTTTCAATTATGACGCTTATGAGGTCAGTTATAATTTATTAAAATATTAATAAAAAATTAGATAAATAAATCCATTTTAATTTTAATTTCTTTGTGATAATTGAGGATATAATGTCAAAAAATTTTGCAGTTTATCCAAGTTTATTAGAAAAAACTGTTTTTGTTACGGGTGGAGCCTTAGGTATTGGAGCGGAGATTGTAACAGCCTTTGCTAAACAAGGTTCGAAAGTTGGTTTTCTTGATTTGGATTTAGATGCTAGTAAAAAACTTGCAAAAAAATTGGGAGATAATGTTCATTTTGAAATATGTGATTTAACTAATATTTCAGCTATGCAGACATCGATGAAAAACTTAAAGAAACTGATAGGATCTGCTGATATTTTGATTAATAATGCAGCAAATGATGATCGTCACGATTGGAAAGATGTAACAGAAGATTATTGGGATGAAAGATTATCAACAAATCTTCGTCACCAATTTTTTGCTATTCAGCATGTTGCTCCTGACATGATAAAAAAAGGTGGAGGATCAATTATCAATATAGGTTCAAATTCTTGGTGGGAGGCGGGCGGTGGATTCCCAGTATATGGTACAGCAAAATCTGCTGTTCATGGATTGACTAGAACAATGGCACGAGATCTAGGTCAGCATCGTATTCGAGTTAATACTGTGGTTCCAGGATGGATTATGACCGATAGACAAAAAAAATTATGGGTTACTCCTGAAGCTTTAGAAAATCAACAAAAGCGTCAATGTCTACCAGATCTTATAGAGCCTGTTTATGTTGCTCGTATGGTTTTATTCTTAGCTTCAGATGATGCTTCAATGTGTACAGCAAATAATTATATGGTTGAAGCTGGTTCAATTTAATAAAATTTTTTAATTGATATTGATTTTAGAAATCATACCACTTTCGTAATGACCAGGTACATTACAAGCAGCTTCTAGATTAATATCAGTATTAAATTTCCATATTATTTCGCCACTCTTATTTGGTTCTAATAAAACACTATTTGAATGAGAGTGAGCCATGGAATGATTAGTTTTTGCAATTTCTTTCATCTTTTTATAATCAATTTTGTCTCCTAGTAAAATTTCGTTTTCCATCATTTCCATCATTTCAGGTTGATGGTTTAAATGCATTTTTTTTGTCGCTATATTAAATTCATGAACAAGCAATCCAAGATTTTTGACTAAGAATTTAATTGTTTCACCCTTTTTTATATTTATTACATTTGGCTCAAAATAATTATCATACATTTTTATTTCAATAACCCTATCTACCTCAGAAGATTCACCTTTTTTACCTATATGATTCATAGAAGCTGCAAATCCTAAATTAGGAATAAAAAAAAGTAACAAAATAAGAATTTTCATAATATTTAATATCTAACTAGTTAATGAATTAAATATTTCAATATGAAATATTAATGGTGCCACAGGGCAGAATCGAACTGCCGGCTTATTCATTACCAATGAATTACTCTACCCCTGAGTTACTGCGGCATAATATACTAATAACATAAACAATTTTAGCTAACAAGTTACAAGAGAATCTAATATTTAAATATATACATTTAATTGAAGGAGTTTTTTTATGATTGAATCAGCTGGAGGCTTGATACCTTTTCTATGTCATGTATTTTTAATTTTATTCGGAGGTTTTTTTGGTTTAAATTTTGCCTTTAATAAAAATTTTGTGAAAAGCAACATAGGTTATGAATCTACTGAATCATCTTATATGGGAAGACCTTTAGGTTTTTTAATGATAGGTTTAGTTTTAATGTTTATTGCGACTTTATTTCAAATAGGAGGCTACAACTCTACAAATGAAATATTTACAGTATTATTTATTTTTCTTATTTTAGCAACTGCCCACGGATTTGCTTTGACCTTTAAAATACTTGCAACTCATGATGGTAATGATTGGCCAATGAAGCAAAATCTTAGACCTTTAATACCTTTGGCCGTTCTAATAATTAGATATTTTACATTATAAAATTATTGAAAAAATTATAATTAGTTTAAAAAAATATTTTTTAAAATTATTATATATAGCGGGATTCTATCCCGCTTTTTTTAAATTTTATTAACCATCTTTATAATAATAACTGTATCCATTTAAAGCAGGAGCGCCACCCAAGTGTGCGTAAAGAATTCTAGAACCTTCTGGAAAAAATTGTTTTTTTGCAAGGTCAATTAAACCCTGCATTGATTTTCCTTCATAAACAGGATCAGTTATCATTCCTTCTGTTTTAGCTGCTAACCGAATTGCATCATTAGTTTCTTCACTTGGTACTCCATAAGATGGATATGCATAATTAGGATTTATAATTATTTCATCATCCCTAACTTCTCTTCCAAGTTCAACTAGTTTAGCTGTATTGGAAACAATTTGCTTAACTTGAGATCTTGTTTGCTCATAAGTTGCAGAAGCATCAATCCCTATAACACGGTCAGCTCTATTATCATCTGCAAAACCCACAATCATTCCAGCTTGAGTAGATCCTGTTACAACACACACAATAATATAGTCAAATTTAAATCCTAATTCCTTTTCTTGCTCTTTTACTTCTTCAGCAAAGCCCACATATCCAAGTCCGCCATATTTATGAACAGATGCTCCTGCTGGAATACCGTAAGGCTTTCCACCTTCATCTTTTACGGATTGAATAGCTTCTTCATAACTTTTTCTAATGCCTATATCAAAACCATTATCAACTAGTCGGCTATCAGCCCCCATTAAACGAGTCAAAAGTATGTTGCCAACTCGATCATATACTCCATCAAAATGTGGAACCCACTTTTCTTGAACAAGCCTACATTTCATTCCTATTTTAGCAGCTGTTGCTGCAACCATTCTGGTATGGTTAGATTGAACTCCACCAATGGATACTAAAGTATCCGCACCAGATTCAATTGCATCTGGAACAATATATTCAAGTTTTCTTAGTTTATTTCCGCCAAAAGCTAAACCTGAATTACAATCATCTCTTTTTGCATAAATTTCTAAATTACCTTCTAATTCTTTGGAAAGTCTTGGCAAATGTTCTATTGGAGTAACTCCAAATGTTAAAGGATATCGTTTAAATTTTTTTAAATTCATTACTGACTAAATATCATATAATATATGATAAGACTATGAACATTAAAAAAATTGATTTATTCATATTGAGTATAAATATTCTTTTTTTTATTTATTATTCATTTCAACTTTTAGTTTTTACTGATGAATTCGCTCTTAGAAATATAGGTTCATTTAACCATGCTATAGCAGGATTATCAGAAATATTAGGTATTATTTTTCTCTCTTTATCAATAGGTTTGATTATAATTTTATATAAAGGAATAGAGAATCAACTCCCATTATTTATAACAATATTACTTATACAATTGATTATTTCATTAAATTTTTGGAGATATATATTAACTAATAGCCCTGGTGAGTCTGATCTTTTTACAATATCTATTAACGCATTAATTTTTTCTTTTTGTTCATTATTAACAATACTATTTATTTTTAATAATAAAAAATATTTGTAGAGTATAGAATTTTATTTTAAATTAAAATTATGAAAGAAATTGAATTTTGGTATTCTATTGGAAGCACCTACACTTATTTAACCGTTGAGAGAATTTTTTCTGTTGAAAAAGAAAACAATGTTAAATTTATTTGGAAACCTTTTAGTGTTAGACAGATAATGATCGAGATGGAAAATGTTCCTTTTACGCCACCTCCAAAAAAAAATAAGTCTGACTATATGTGGAGAGATATAGAAAGAAGGGCTAAATTTTATGGTTTTGAAGCAAAAGTTCCAGCGCCATATCCTCTAAAAGAATTTGATTTAGCAAATAAAATTGCAGTTTTAGGAATGGATCAAGAATGGGGAATTTCTTATGTTAAAAAAACTTATCAAAGATGGTTTCATCAAGGCTTGGAGCCAGCTTTAGAGCCAAATGTTACTGAGATACTAAATCAGCTAGAATTAGATCCTATTAAAACTATAGATTTGGCAAATAGTGAAAGTATAAATCAAAAATATTTGAATCAAACTGAAATAGCTAAAAACAAAAAAATTTTTGGTAGCCCGACTTTTATTTATAACGATGAAGTTTTTTGGGGAGATGATAGACTTGAAGATTGTATTAAATGGTCAAATTTTAATTAATTTTCATAAGGTATAATTCTTATAGTGTTTCCATAAATGATAATTACTCTTTGATTGTTAGGAAGTGGATCTTTATCACCTTGTACAAAAGCTTTATCCTGATTATTTTCACAACTCAAAGTACTTTCCCCACAATTATCAATATTAATAATATATTGAAAACCATCATGGTTTCCTAATGCAGCTTGTATTACTGATCCAGCTGCTGCACCACCTACAGTGCCAAAAACTATACCAATATCTTGACATTTAGTCCCGGCAACTTCTTCTTCTCCACAAATATGCGCTCCAAGCAAAGCTCCAATTAATCCTCCAGCAGTGGCACCAATCCAATCACTCTCTCCTTTAATTTTAACTGGTAAAGAAGTTTTGATAGTCCCATATTCAACAGCTGTAACTTTTTGGGCATCTGTATTTTGAACAATCGTAGGTGAAGTATTAGAGCACGAATAAATAAAAAATAGAGTTATAATAGTTATTAATTTAAACATATTAATCATAATTATAGTATACTTCAAAAAATGTTCAAATTAAGTTAACATATTAATTAGAATTTAATTAATTTTTTTTTGCTATTTCATTAACAAGAATTTTATTATAATAACAAAAAATTGATTTTTCCTGATCAATAAAATATGACCAAAAAAATTTACCTTATTCGTCACGCTCAATCTGAAGCCAATATAGCAGCAGATTTAGATAATCCTACTTATTACTATGATGCCCCAATAACCAAAGTGGGGAAAAAACAAGCATTAAATGCCAAAGAAAAACTAAAAAATATTAATTTTGATTTAATGATTTGCTCTCCTATGACACGAACTTTGCAAACTTTTGATATCATATTTCCTAAACCCATTTCCAATACAATAATCTTGCCATTAATAAGAGAATATCTTGAACACTCTTGTGATGTAGGTAGACAGCCTCACTTATTGAAAAAAGATTTTCCTAATCATGATTTTTCACATATCAATAAATATTGGTGGAACAATGATATTACTATCAATGAAAAAAAAATTAATCATGAAACTATAAATGAATTAGATATGCGTGTAGAAAAATTTAAAAATTGGATAAAGAAAAGAGAAGAAAAGACTATTGCTGTAATTTGTCATGGCACTTTTATTTCAAGAATAATTCATTTTTTTCTAAATAATTGTGAGTTTGAAATTTGGCACTTAAAAAATGGTAAGTGATTTAATTTTTTCTTTAAGAGAAACTTCAGTTAGTTTTGGTAAAAAAATAATTTTTGACAATCTTGATGTCAATATACATAGAAAAGATTTAATAGCACTAATTGGAAAAAATGGAGTTGGAAAATCAACTCTTATGAGAATAATTAGTGATAAACAAGATTTAGATCAAGGTGAAGTTTGGAAGTTAAATAATATAAGGGTAAGTTTTTTTAGTCAAAAATTTGAATTAGAGGAATCTTATTCAATTGAAAAAGAATTATTAAATATTTTAGATAATGAAGAAGACTCATTTAAAATAGATATTTTTTGTAATAATTTACAATTAAATAAAAAAGATATTATTAAAAATTTATCAGGAGGTCAAAAAAGAAGAGTTGGATTAATTAAGTCTCTAATTAATGAATCAGATATACTATTGTTAGACGAACCTACTAATCATCTAGATCTAGAATGCATTATTTGGTTAGAAAATTATTTAAAAACCTTCAAAGGATCTATAATTTGTGTAAGTCATGATAGAACTTTTTTAAGCAATTTTACTAACAAAGTTTTTTGGTTAGATAGAGGAAATTTAAGAGTAAGCCCATCAGGATTTAAAAATTTTGATCGATGGTCGCAAGAAATGTTTGAACAAGAGGCAAGAGAACTAAAAAATAGAAAACAATTTGTTAATATTGAAGTTGAATGGGCCAACAAAGGTGTCAAAGCTAGAGTCAAAAGAAATGTTAAAAGATTAGAAAGAGCTAAAGAATTAAAAGATCAGCTTGAAAAAGATGAATCTTCATATCGTAAAGCTATTCAAACTGTTAAAATAAATAAAATTATTCCAGGCTTAGATAATTCTAAATTTATAGCTGAGTTTCATAAAGTAAGCGTTGGTTATGAAATTCCAAAAAAAACAATCCTAAGAGATATTAATTTAAAAATTAATAAAAAAGATAGAATAGGTCTTATTGGCAAGAACGGAACAGGCAAATCTACATTTTTAAAGGCTTTGTTGGGAGAAATTAAAAGTCAAAAAGGTACAATTAAATTAAAAAAGAATATGAACTTTTCTTATTTTGATCAACTACGCAATGATCTTAATGCTGATAATTCACTAAAAAAAATATTAGTGCCTAGTGGAGGTGATTATTTAAAGGTTCAAGGTAAAGATAGACATGTGTGCTCTTATTTAAAAGATTTTATGTTTGATCCATCTAAAGCCACAGACAGTATTAGTACTTTATCTGGTGGTCAACAAAATAGGTTGCTTCTTGCAAAAGTGCTTGCCAATCCTCAAACAGGATTGATACTTGATGAACCTACAAATGATTTAGATTTAGAAACAATGGATTTATTAACTGAAATGTTATCAAATTATTCTGGCACTTTGCTTATTGTATCTCATGATAGAGATTTTTTAGATCAAACTGTTAATAAAATATTATATTTTGATGAAAAAGGGCAAGTCTCCATTTTTCTTGGAGGATATAGTGATTTTCTTAAAAGTCAGCAAAATGAAAAAATAATTAAATCAATTTCAAAGAAAAAAAATAATTATAAAGTTGTTTCTTCAAAAAATAATAAGAAACTATCCTTTAAATATAAATATGAATTAGAAAACTTGCCAAAAGAGATTGAAGATCTTGAAAATAAAATAGATGATATTACTAAAGAATTAAAAAATTCAAATTTATATCTGAGTGATGCAAATAGATTTAATAAAATCACCAATGAAATGGTAGAATTAAAAAAAATATTGTCAATTAAAGAAGAAAGATGGTTATTTTTATTAGAAATGGAAGAAAAAAATGAATAATAATTGCGAATTTTTATAAATAATATTAATTTAATCATTTATGAATAATAGACAAATTAACATCCTTGGATGGATATTATTTATAGTTTCGGCAATAGGGTTCTTGATATCTAGCGTAGGAAATTTTTGGAGTATGTTCGGTAGTATTTTTTTTTTAGTAGCATGTATAATTTTTTTGATACCCTTTTTTAGAAAAGATAGTTAAGATTTTTAAATGCTATTAAGTATATGAATAAGTTTAAAATATCACAAATACAATTCGAAGCTAAAGATACACCATTAGAAAATGCATTTTTATTGGAAAAACTTTTTCAAAAAACTTTGAAATTTAAACCAGATTTAATTTGTACTCCTGAATGTAGTAATATTATCACTCATGATAAAAAGTATTTGTTAAATAATTCTACTTACCAACATAATTGTCCAATTATCAAAAAAGCCAAAATTTTTGCTAAACAAAATAAAGTTTTTATTAATATTGGCTCTTTATTACTTAAGTTAAAAGAAAATAAAAAGTTAGTTAATCGATCAATATTAATTGATAATAATGGAAAAATTAAATCTACCTATGATAAAATACATTTGTTTGATGTAAATATTAGTTCTAGAGAAACACATAGAGAATCTCATTTTTTTATTAAAGGGAAAAGAAAAGTTTTAAGTAAAATTAAAAATGTCAAAATAGGATTGACTATTTGTTATGATCTAAGATTTCCTGATTTATATAGATATCTTGCTAAAAAAGGTGCTGAAATCATATTAATACCTGCTGCATTTACTATTCCTACAGGTGAGGCCCATTGGAATACTTTAGTAAGAGCAAGAGCTATTGAGAATTCTGTTTATATTGTTGCTACAAACATGTGTGGTTCACATCATTCTGGTAGAAAAACTTATGGTAACTCTATTATATTTAATCCTTGGGGGATCAAATTAAATCATGCTTCATCAAAAACTAAGATTATTAATACGACTCTTGATTTAAAAGAAATTAATAGAGTTAGAAAAAGAGTTCCATCAATTTATAATGATTAAATATAACGCTCTTATCAATGGCATTGGAACTAGTGTTAAAACGAAAAAATATTATGATGAATGGTCTAAAGATTATGATAAAGTTTTAAATCAATGGAATTATCATGCACCAAAATCTTCCTCTAAAATTCTAAAAAAATTCCTCAATAAAAATCCAAATGAAATATTAGATTTAGCATGTGGAACTGGTTTATTTGGTAAAGAATTAAAAAAAATTTATCCAAAATCATCTATTGATGGTGCAGATATTTCAACAAAATCTTTATCTCATGCTAAATTAAAGAAAGTATACAAAAGGTTATTTGTTAGAGATTTTAACAAGAATTTTATTTTTAAGAAAAAATATGATCTAATTACATGCATTGGTTCACTCACGTATAATAACAATCCTCAAAAATTATTACTAAAAGTTAGTAATATAACTAAAAAATCAGGATTTTTTATATTTTCTCATAGAGTAGATTTATGGCAGAAACAAAATTTTGATAAAATTTTAAGTGCTTTATCTAATAAATGGCAAAATATATTTATATCAAGAAAATTGCTATATTTGCCCAAAAACAAAGATTTTAATAATAAAATTAAAATTAAGATAGGATTATTAAAAAAGATTTAATAAATTTTTTTTTATAAATTTGTTTAAAAATAGAGAATCGGATATTATTCATTTGGTTTATCTTCTATCCTAAACCATTTTAAAAAAGAAGGGGTAAGACGCCGATATCCCTTCTTTTTTTAATTATTAATTATAAATTTTTAATTTTGTTAAACTTTTGCATTTTCATCAATGTCTTATTACTAACATGATGCTCAATCCCTTCAGCATCGGCTGCAGCTACTTTTTGATCTAAACCAAGATTTATCAAAAAATTGTAAACTATGTTATGTCTTTTTTTTGATATACTTGCTATCTTTTGACCCTTAACTGTAAGAAATATAGACCTGTAAGGTTCTTTTTTTATAAAACCTTGTGAATGAAGTCTTTTAATCGTCTTATTAGCAGTTGCCTGGGCAATATCTAAAGCATTAGCTATATCAACAATACGAGCTTCCCCATTTTTATTTAATAATTCGGCTATGAGTTCAAGGTAATCCTCTGTATTTTCAGTTTTATGTGCATTTCTTACTTTTATAAAAGACATGCTTTCTAATACCTTATTTTTTATATTTTTTCATTAAGAATAAATATAGCCATAGCTATAAATATTAGCTATATATGTATACTAATTGAGGAATTTATATGAATGCACTTTTTAATGCCATTAAAGATAGAGGTAATATTGCTTTAGCAAATGATGGCAGATTATTAAAAAAATCTTTTTTTGGATTAATAATTTTAGCCTGTGCTTTTCAACCTGGTGAATTTGGTATTATAATCAGAGAATCAATGACTGATGCCTATTTACAAGTTTCAGTTTTTGTAGGTTTTACATTATTTATTTTTATAGGCTTAGATAGTTTAACAAAATTTGATATTGCCTCTTTTCTAATTAAAACTAAAAAAATTCATGTTCCAATTGCTGCTATTCTTGGTGCTCTACCAGGATGTGGTGGTGCAATTATTGTTGTTACACAATATATCCAAGGAAGAATAGGTTTTGGTTCTTTAGTAGCAGTTTTAACTGCAACAATGGGGGATGCTGCATTTTTAATATTGGCCATCGAACCAAGTACTGGTATTTTGATATTTGTTATTGGTGCTATAGTGGGAATTATAAGTGGTTATCTTATAGATATTATCCATGGTTCTAACTATTTAATTAATCCTACTTCTAAAATTAAAATTTCTGAAAAATTAGATAAAACATTTGTTTCTAAATTTAATTTTATTTGGTTGGTTATTTTTTTACCAGGTTTCATAGTAGGAATTTTAGTTGCTTTTCAAGTCAATATTTCTGAATATTTAATTTTATCAGATAAAATAAGTTTATTACCAATCATTGGCTCAGCTGGTGCAATTTTATCAATTTTTATGTGGTCATTAAATCCTCTAAGTGATTTTCAATGCTCAACTGATAAATCAAGAGGTTTATTATCTAGAGTAATTGATACAACAAATTTTGTTTCAACTTGGGTGATTTGTGGTTTTTTAGTTTTTGAAATTTTTATGTTTTTTTCATCAATAGATTTAAAAGTTTTTTTTGATATTTGGCTCCCATTTGTTCCATTGATTGCAATTTTGTTTGGCTTTCTTCCTGGTTGTGGCCCTCAAGTTGTTGTTGCAACTTTTTATCTTAATGGAATTATACCTTTTTCAGCAGAAATCGGAAACGCAATTTCAAATGATGGAGATGCCCTTTTCCCAGCTATAGCCCTAGCTCCTAAAGCTGCAATAATTGCTACATTATATAGTGCCATACCCGCTATATTAGTTGCATATGGATATATGTATTTTTTTGAATAAAAGATCTACAAATACAGTTTTGTTATTCTATATTGATTTTTCCAGAAATTGTATTTGCTAACCCAATAGATTCTATTTTTAGTTCCATCTGAATATCAATAGAATTTCCTGATTTAATTAATCCTTTTTTGTCAGCTATATTAATTTCATTTTCTAAAATTCTTTGAGATGTAATTCCTACTTTTTTTAGAAATTTTCTAATTTCCATATTTAAATTATCTTCATTCATGATATGTCCTTTTTATATAATTCTAAATATTTTATTGTAATTTGCCAACTCATATTATGACTAAAAATAAAGATAGATCATCTAAATCTAAACATAAAGAGGCATTAACAAAGTTACGAATTAAAAAATTAGAAGAAAAAATGAAGATGAATTTAATAAAAAGAAAGAAAAATACTAAGAAGATAAAAAATGGATAAATTAATTATCCAAGGAGAATCTGATTTATTTGGTTCAATTGATATTCCTGGATCTAAAAATTCATCGCTTCCAATATTAGTAGCATCTTTACTGAGTAAAAAAAATTTAAATCTTACTAATATTCCAAAGCTGCAAGATGTAAAATCCATGATACTATTATTGAGAAGTTTTGGGGTAAAAATAAATGAAAATGATTCTAAACTTACTTTGAATGCTGAAAATTTAAAAAATAATATTGCAGATTATGATTTAGTTAGAAAAATGAGAGCATCTATTTTAGTTTTAGGTCCTTTACTTGCTCGTTTTAAAAAAGCTAAGATTTCGTTACCAGGAGGATGTTCAATCGGTACTAGACCAATAGATATTCATTTAAATAGTTTGAATAAATTAGGTATTAATTTTGAAATTGAAAATGGTTTTATAAGTGGATTAGCTAAAAATGAATTAATTGGAAATATAATTGATTTACCATTTCCAAGTGTAGGGGCAACAGAAAATATAATGATGGCTGCAATTTTAGCAAAAGGAAGAACAATAATTAATAATGCAGCAAAAGAACCAGAGATAATTGATTTAGGTGAGTGCCTTAATTCTATGGGCGCAAAAATTATTGGGCATGGAACTAGTACAATTAATATTGAAGGAGTGAATAGCTTACATGAATCAAGCTATGATATTATGTTTGATAGGATAGTTGCAGGTACATATGTTTTGGCTGCAGTTATGATTAATAAAAAATTTACTGTTAACAATATTAAATCTAAATATTTAGAATCTTTAATTCAAACCCTAATAAAAATGAAAGCCAATTTAATTGTTAATGATAACGATATTACAATATTGCCTTCAAAAAAAATAATAGGAATTAATATAGAAACAGCTCCTTATCCAGGCTTTCCAACTGATCTCCAGGCTCAAATAATGGCTTTAATGTGTATGGCAAATGGCCCTTCTACAATTAAAGAAAAAATTTTTGAAAATAGATTCATGCATGTATCTGAATTGAATAGATTAGGCGCAAATATAAAAATTAAAAAAGATACAGCATATGTAGAAGGAAATAAGCGATTTAAAGGAGCTCAAGTAATGGCTAGTGATTTACGAGCAAGTGTTAGTTTAGTGCTTGCAGGTCTTTGCGCAAAAGGGGAGACTACATTAAATAGAGTTTATCATTTAGATAGGGGATATGAAAAAATTGAGGAAACTCTTGGTATTTATGGACCTATCATAAGAAGAGAAAAATAAAATTTTTTATAGAAGTTTTTATATACAAGTATAAAACGAGCTAAATTTATTATGAAAAAAGATATTATTATAGCTGTACCACGTGGTAGAAT
>CACJSL010000022.1 GCA_902596065.1 uncultured Alphaproteobacteria bacterium
CAATTACTTTTTCATCTACATGTAACTTAATTTTATCATATTCATTTTCAAATAATGCTTCTTTTATTAGTGAACTTAATATTTCATTAGCAAGAGAAAAAATTTGATAATTTCTTATTCCATCATTTTTATCTTTTCCTTGAAGATTTAGTTTATTTATATTTAAATCCATTGTTCTTGTGAACTTAGTAGTAGCGACATTTGTGTTTTCAACTTTAGCAATAATAGAATCAGAATTAAAAAAATTTGATTGTCTTGATCCACTTTGAAAAAAAAATAAGCTAAGTCCAAACAATATAGCAAGTATAAAAGCAATTTTAGATTTTGTTAGTAATTTAAACATGTTTATTTTATATCGCGATGCTTGTATAATATTACACAATATAAGGGAAAATAAATATGCTTGAAATTAAAGAATTTAATAAAATTATTGTTGCGAATTGGAAGTTAAACGGCTCAAATGACTTCTTAGAAGCGTATTTTGAAGAATTAGACTCAAAAAACCTACGTTTAAATGTTTGCGGGGTTATTTGTCCTCCAACAGCATATATTCAAAATTGTTATTCAAAATTACACTCATTATATCTTGGAGCTCAAGATTGTTCTAAATTCAAAGAAGGTGCTTACACAGGAGAAATTAGCGCATCAATGTTAAAAGAAAATAATTGTATATTTTGTATTGTTGGCCATTCAGAAAGAAGGCAAGTGTTTAAAGAAAATAATGAAGATATAAAAATTAAAGCTGCACAATTGTTAAATGAAAAAATTATACCTATAATTTGTATTGGAGAAACTTTAGAGCAAAAAAAGATGCATAAAACTCATGAAGTATTAAAAGAACAAGTTATTAATAGCTTGCCTCCAAACTCATCTAAGGAATCAGTTATAATCGCATATGAACCAATATGGGCAATTGGCACTGGTATGACGGCCTCTCTTGAAGAAATTAATGATATTCATGAATATTTAAAAAAAGATATAAAAGAAATAGAGGACTATAAAATACTTTATGGCGGATCAGTAAATTCTAAAAATGCTAGTGAAATTATGAATTTAGAAAATGTAGATGGAGTTTTAGTTGGTGGAGCATCCTTAAAAGCTGACCAATTTTCAGAAATTCTTAAAGCTTGATTATTAATCTTTACTTAAATATAAGGGGATTGTGACAACATTAATTATAATTCAACTTATCCTAGCAATATTACTAGTTTGCTTAGTTTTACTTCAAGGCTCAGATAATGGAGGTTTGGGATTAGGAGGAGGTACTGGTGGTGGAATTGGTGGTATGATGTCTGCCAGAGGGTCCGCTAATTTATTATCAAGGTTAACAGCTATTACAGCTACTTTATTTATGATTATGAGTGTAGTTCTAACCATAGCTGCATCTGTTGGATCTGATAAAAATGTGTTAGAATCATTACCTTCTATTTCTTCAGAAGAAGGTATTAGTACAACAGATAGCCCAGAAATTCCTGAAAATAATTAGAAATAATTATCTTGATATAATATTACATTTATATATCAGGGTATTCCGTAATGCATTTTGTTTTTATTACGGGAGGAGTTGCCTCATCACTTGGCAAAGGTATTGCCTCAGCATCTTTAGCTGCACTTTTAAAATCTAGAAATTTTAAAGTAAGAATTAGAAAACTTGATCCTTATTTAAATGTTGATCCAGGTACTATGAGTCCTTATCAACATGGAGAAGTTTATGTAACTGATGATGGAGCTGAAACAGATTTAGATTTAGGGCATTATGAAAGGTTTACTAATCAATCATCTAAAAAAAGTGATAGCATTTCTTCTGGTAAAATTTATTCAACTGTTTTATCTAAAGAGAGAAAAGGTGACTATTTAGGTTCAACCATTCAAGTTATTCCACATGTAACAAATGAAATTAAATCATTTATAAATAGTGATTTAAAAAATGAAGATTTTGCAATTTATGAAATTGGAGGAACAGTTGGAGATATTGAGTCACTACCTTTTTTAGAAGCAATAAGACAAATTAGAAATAATAAAAAAATATCCTCCGCTTTAATACATATGACTTATATACCTTATTTAAGTTTTGCTGGTGAACTGAAAACTAAACCAACACAACATTCTGTAAAAGAACTTCTTAATGCTGGAATCCAACCTGATATAATAATGTGTAGATCAGAAAAACCTATTGACCAGGAATCTATTTCAAAAATATCATTATTTTGCAATGTAAAAAAAGAGTCTGTCATACCTGCGCTAAATGCTAATTCTATTTATGATGTTCCTTCTCTATATTCAAAATATGGATTAGATGAATCTCTTTTAAAACACTTAGGATATAAATCAAAAAATCATCCTTTAGATCTAAAACCTTGGAATAGTCTAATAAAGAAAATTAAAAATCAAAAATCTCAAGTTAAAATAGCTGTTGTAGGTAAGTATACAAATCTTAAGGATAGCTATAAATCTTTGAGTGAGGCTTTAATGCATGGTGGAATAGAAAATTCTGTAAATGTAAAAATTAAATGGATAAATTCAGAAAAACTAAAAAAACAGAAATTAATATCATCTCTTAATGATTGTAATGGCATTTTAGTTCCCGGTGGTTTTGGAGCAAGAGGCATTGAAGGAAAGATTGATGCCATAAAATACGCTAGAAAATACAATATTCCTTTTTTAGGTATTTGTTTAGGTATGCAATTGGCAGTAATAGAAATTGCCCAGAACGTCCTAAATATTAAAAATGCGAACTCATCTGAATTTAAACAAACTTCTAATTCAGTTATTGGGTTAATGACTGAGTGGATTAAGGGCAATAAAATTGAAAAAAGAAGTAAAAATAGCAACAAAGGCGGAACAATGCGCTTAGGCTCATATAAAGCTAAACTCAAAAAAAATTCTAAAATTTATTCTATTTATAATCAGCAATTAATTTCTGAAAGACATCGACATAGATACGAAGTTAATAAGAAATTTATATCTAAATTTAATAATAAAGGATATTATTTTAGTGGAATGTCACCAGATGGATTATTACCTGAAGTTTTAGAAAGTAAAAATCACAAATGGTTTATAGGAGTCCAATATCATCCTGAACTAAAATCAAGGCCTTTAAAACCTCATCCTCTTTTTGTTTCATTTATTAAAAATTGTAAAAAATGATTAAAATAAATTTAAATAATTTTTCCATTGCAAATAATTTACCTTTTGTATTAATTGCAGGACCATGTGTAATTGAAAATGAAGAGCATACTTTAATGATGGCAGAAGAAATCAACAATATTTGTTCTGAATTAAAAATAAATTTTATTTTTAAGTCTAGTTTTGATAAAGCTAATAGATCAAGTATTAAAAGCAAACGAGGAGTTTCAATAGAAGATGCACTAGAAATGTTTCAACAAATTAAATCTAAATTTAATTGTCCAATTATTACTGATTTACATACAGAAAGTCAGTGCAAGCTTTTATCTGAAAACAATGATATTGATATATTACAAATACCTGCTTTTTTATGTCGTCAAACTGATTTGTTACTTGCTGCTGGACGAACAAATAAAATTATTAACGTTAAAAAAGGACAATTCTTAGCTCCAAATGATGTTAAAAATATTTTTGAAAAAATAGAATCAGTTAATAATAATAAAATTTTGATTACAGAGAGAGGTACTTTTTTTGGATATAATAATTTAATTAATGATTTTAGAAGTTTAGAGATAATGAAACAATTTAATTATCCAGTAATTTTTGATGGAACCCATTCTGTTCAGCAACCTGGTGGACTAGGAGATAAAAGTGGGGGAAAGAGAGAATATGTTGCTCCTTTATGTAAAGCTGCGGCCTCCATAGGAGTTGCAGGTATTTTTTTAGAAACTCATAATGACCCTGATAATGCTCCTAGTGATGGTCCTAATATGTTAAATCTAAAAGATTTAAAAAAATTATTAACTGAATTAAAAGAATTTGACAAAATTGCAAAAAAAAATGCCTAAAATTAAAAAAGTTAAAGCCAGAGAAATTCTTGATAGTCGTGGAAATCCAACAGTTGAATGTGATATTTATTTATCAAATGAAGTTTTTGGAAGAGCATCAGTTCCTTCAGGCGCCTCTACTGGAATGCATGAAGCTATTGAACTTAGAGATCAAGATAAAAATAGATATGGAGGAAAAGGAGTTTTAAAAGCATTATCTAATATAAAAGAAATCATATCTCCCAAAATATTAAACAAGGAATTTAAAAATATTAACGATTTTGATGAATTTTTAATTTCTACAGATGGAACTAAAAATAAATCTAATTTAGGTGCAAATGCAACATTGGCTTTGAGTTTAGCATTTGCTAAATCACTTGCTTCTCATGATAAAAAAGATCTTTTCCATTATTTAAGCAACTCAGATCAATATATTATGCCAGTACCTATGATGAATATTATCAATGGTGGTTCACATGCAGATAATAAAGTTGATATTCAAGAATTTATGATTGCGCCTGTAGGTGCTTCAAGTTTTAAAGAATCAATTAGGTATGGGGCTGAAATTTTTCACTCTTTGAAATCAAAGTTGAAAGAAAAAGGGCTAAATACTAATGTAGGAGATGAAGGAGGTTTTGCCCCTAATATTAATTCATCTAATGATGTTATTGAAATAATTATTCAAGCTGTTGTTTCTACTGGCCTTAAAATGAATGAAGATATAATGATTTCATTAGATGTGGCAGCAACAGAGTTTTATTTTGATAATAAATATAATTTAAATGGAGAGAATAAGATTTTAAATTCTGATCAAATGATTGATTATTTAAAAAAATTATCTTCAGATTATCCAATTTATTCTATTGAGGATGGATTGTCAGAAAATGATTGGGAAGGTTGGAAAGATTTAACCAATGAAATAGGAAAAAAAATTCAATTAGTAGGAGATGATCTTTTTGTTACCAATATAAATAGACTTCAGGAAGGAATTGATAACGGTAGTGCAAATTCAATTTTAGTAAAACTTAATCAAATTGGTACGCTTACTGAGACATTAAATGCTATTAGTTTAGCAAAAAAAAATAACTATACTTCTATTATATCTCATCGATCAGGAGAAACTGAAGATACTACTATTTCAGATTTATCTGTAGCCACTTCTGTTGGTCAAATAAAAACTGGATCTTTAAGTAGGACTGACAGAACTTCTAAATATAATCAATTGCTAAGAATTGAAGAGATTTTAGAAGATAAGTGCTATTATGCTGGCAGAAATATCTTAATTAATTGACAAAGTCATAAACTTTTTGATTTAATAAATTAAAATATAATTATGAATAAATCCTTGGCATTAAAAAAAAAAATATCTCTTTTTTTATTATTAATAATATCCTTTTTTGTTTTTTCTTACTTATTTTATTTTTTAATAAATGGTGACAGAGGAATAATATCATATTTTAAAATCAATAAGATTAATCAAAATCTTGATACTAAACTTGCAAAATTAGAAAAAAGTAATAATTATTTAGTTGATAGAATAGATAGATTGAAAACTAATAGTCTTGATCTAGATTTTTTGGATGAAAAAATAAGAGAAAATACAGGTTTTTTAGATTCAGATGAGGTACTAATAAAATTCAAGTAATTTATATTGACAAAAATTTACTAATTTATTAGTAAATATTTACAAAAATTTACAAATGAAAAAGAAATTTAAAAAAGAAGATTATATTAAAATATATAGAAAAATGCTTCAAATTAGAAGATTCGAAGAGAGAGCCGCTCAATTATATGGAATGGGACACATAGGTGGCTTTTGTCACCTATATATTGGACAAGAGGCAGTTGTTGTTGGTGTTCTAATGACTATAGAGAATAATGATAGTGTTGTTACTACATACAGAGATCATGGACATATGATAGCAAGAGGATTGGAGCCAAAGAAAATTATGGCAGAGCTCACTGGAAAACAAACTGGATATTCAAATGGTAAGGGTGGTTCGATGCATATGTTTTCAAAAAAAAATAATTTTTATGGTGGTCATGGAATAGTTGGGGCGCAAGTACCAATTGGTACAGGAATAGCTTTTACCCATAAATATAAAAAAGAAAAACAAATATGTAGAACGTACATAGGTGATGGAGCTATGAATAATGGTCAAGTTTTTGAAGCTTTTAATTTAGCATCATTGTGGAAACTGCCTGTTTTATACATAATTGAAAATAACATGTATGGTATGGGGACATCAGTTGACAGAGCTTCTGCTGGAACTGATTTATTTAAAAGAGGAGAGGCATTTGGAATTAAAGGAACAAAGATAGATGGTATGGATGTATTCAAAGTAATTGAAGCTGCTCAATTAGCAGGTGACTATGTACGTAGTGGCAAAGGTCCATACATACTTGAAGTTCAAACATACCGTTATAAAGGCCATTCAATGTCTGATCCTGCAAAATATAGAACTAAAGAAGAATTGGAGTCTTATAAAGTAAATGATCCTATAATTTTAGCATCTAAAGAAATTTTAAAGAAGAAAATATTATCTAAAAAAGATCTAGAAAAAATCAATTCAGAAATAGTTCAAGAAATCAAAGATGCCGCTCAATATGCAATTGAGAGTCCATTTCCTGAAGAGAAAGAATTATTTACTAACGTTTATTTATAAAATTATGAGTATAGAAATCTTAATGCCAGCTCTATCACCTACTATGACAGAAGGAAATTTGTCTAAGTGGTTGGTAAAAGAAGGTGATAAAGTAAATTCTGGAGATGTAATAGCTGAAATAGAAACTGATAAAGCTACAATGGAAATTGAATCTGCTGATGAAGGAACAGTAACAAAACTACTTATAAAAGAAGGAACAGAATCAGTCCCAGTAAATTCCCCTATAGCAGTACTTGATGGAAATAATGATCAATTAACTGAAAAAGGTATTGATAAAATAACTGAAAAATTAAATGTAGATTCATTAAATAACGAAAAAAAAGATATAGAAATTGAAAATTCAAATCCTAACATAATTTCAAAAAATCAAAAAAATAAAAAATTAGAATTTTCTAATTATCAATCAATTACTATGAGACAATCTATCAGAGACGCTATAGCTGAAGAAATGAGAAAAAATGAATCAGTTTTTGTTATAGGTGAAGAAGTAGGTGAATATGAAGGTGCATACAAAGTTACTCAAGGACTACTTGATGAATTTGGTCCTTCTAGAATTCTCGATACACCTATTTCTGAACATGGTTTTACAGGGTTAGCTGTTGGGAGTGCTTTTAAAGGATTAAGACCAATAGTAGAATTTATGACTTTCAATTTTTCAATGCAAGCTATCGATCAAATAATTAACTCTGCTGCCAAAACTTTATATATGTCTGGAGGACAAATTAATTGTCCAATCGTTTTTAGAGGCCCTAATGGTGCCGCATCACAAGTTGCAGCTCAACATAGTCAAGATTTTTCTAGTTGGTATTCTCACTGTCCCGGATTAAAGGTTGTAGCTCCATCTAACGCATTCAATGCTAAAGGCTTATTAAAATCATCTATAGAAGATGATAATCCTGTAATTTTTTTAGAAAATGAAATTTTATATAATCAAAAAATGGAAGTGCCTGAAGATACTAATTTTGATATCCCTTTAGGTGAAGCTAATATAGCTTTAGAAGGAAAAGATGCTACAATAGTTACTTATTCGATTATGGTTTCTAAATCCTTAGAAGCTTCTGAAATTCTAAAGAAAGACTATAACTTAAATGTTGAAATTATTGATTTACAAACAATTAGACCGTTAGACTCTGATACTATTTTAAATTCAGTAAAAAAAACTAATAGACTTATAACTGTTGAAGAGTCTTGGCCTTTTGCAAGTGTTGGGTCTGAAATTGTAAATATTGTACAAAGAGAAATTTTTGATTATTTAGATTCTCCTATTATCAAAGTTAATAGTGCAGATGTACCTATGCCTTATTCTAGTGTTTTAGAAAAAAAATATCTACCTCAAGTACAAGACATTATTTCAGCTATTAAAAAAGTTTGTTATATTTAAAATTTTATGTCTATTAAAATCTTAATGCCAGCTCTATCACCTACTATGACAGAAGGAAATTTGTCTAAGTGGTTGGTAAAAGAAGGTGATAAAGTAAATTCTGGAGATGTAATAGCTGAAATAGAAACTGATAAAGCTACAATGGAAATTGAATCTGCTGATGAAGGAACAGTAACAAAACTACTTATAAAAGAAGGAACAGAATCAGTCCCAGTAAATTCCCCTATAGCAGTACTTGATGGAGAAGAGAATGAAAATGATGATGCAGATAATGAAGATGATTTTATTAAAACTGATGAAAAAATAAATAATAGAGAAGAAATTCCTAAAGAAGAATTGTCATCTCAACCAACTGAAAAAAAAATAACTGTTAATGAAGATATATCATTTAATGATCAAATTAAAGCTTCACCAATAGTTAAAAAAATAGCTAAAGAAGATGGAATTAATTTAGATAATATTAAAGGTTCAGGGCCTAATGGCAGAATTATCATGAAAGATCTTAATATTTCAGATAAAATTAACCAAAAAATAAATGATAATTTTTATTCTCCTAGCTCAATAAGAAAAGTTATAGCTAAAAGAACTACTGAAACTAAACAAAATGTTCCTCATTTTTATTTATCTATTGAATCTAATACTGATAAACTTATTGAAATGAGAAAAAAAATAAATGAAAATTTGAATGAAAAAATTTCTATAAATGATATTTTAGTTAAAGCCTTAGCTCAAGCTCAGTTTTTAAATCCAGCTACCAATGTATCGTGGTCTGATGGCAAGATTATCAAATATGAAACGATAGATGTTTCTATAGCTGTTGCATTAAAAGAAGGATTAATCACTCCTATTATTAAAGATGCAGACAAAAAAGGCCTTATAGAAATATCATTAGAAATCAAAGATTTAGTTAAGAAAGCTAATAAAGGAAGTTTACTTCCTGAAGAATATAATGGAGGGACTATTTCAATTTCAAATCTTGGAATGTTCGGAATTACTGAATTTTCAGCTATAATTAACCCACCTCAATCATCAATTCTTGCTGTAGGTGCTATTAGAAAGGTTCCAAGCGTAGAAAATGATGCTGTTGTAATCACGAATAAGTTAAAATCTACATTATCTGCAGATCATAGAGTGCTTGATGGGGCAGTAGCAGCAAAATTATTAAAGGATTTTAATGATATAATTGAAGATCCATTTAATTTATGGTTAATGAGTAACGATATGAAAATAGTATAATGACAGTTAGACATCCTGAAAAAGTAAATAAAAAATCTAATCCAATACCTAAAAAACCTCATTGGATTAGGGTTAAAGCACCAACTTCTAGTTTATTTGAAAAAACTAAAAAAATAGTAAAAAAAAATCATCTCATAACGGTATGTGAAGAGGCAGCTTGCCCAAATATATCTGAATGTTGGCAAAAAAAGCACGCCACCTTCATGATACTTGGAGACACTTGCACTAGAGCTTGCGCTTTTTGTAATGTTAAAACAGGAAAACCCAATAAAATTGATAAATTTGAGCCTTACAAAATATCAAATACAGTAAAAGATTTAGGTTTAGAGCATGTAGTAATTACAAGCGTTGATAGAGATGATTTAGATGATGGTGGAGCTCAGCATTTTGTTAATGTAATTAAATCTTTAAGAGAATTATGTCCTAAAACTACCATAGAAATACTTACGCCTGATTTTTATAAGAAAAATAAAGCCCAAGATATTTTATCAGAAGGTTTACCTGATGTTTTTAATCATAATTTAGAAACTGTTCCAAGATTATATCCAACAATTAGACCTGGCTCAAGATACTTTATAAGTTTAAAACTGCTTAATGATATTAAAAAAAATTTTCCTTTTATTTTTACCAAATCAGGTTTGATGGTAGGTTTAGGAGAGAGCAAAGAAGAAATATATCAAGTTATGGATGATTTAAGATCTGCCGATGTGGATTTTTTAACTATTGGGCAATATCTTCAGCCAACTGAAAAACATGCTAAATTGGAAAAATTTGTGACACCTGAAGAATTTGAAACTTATAAAAAAATGGCTTACGCCAAAGGTTTTTTAATGGTAGCTTCATCTCCTTTAACACGATCCAGTTATCATGCATCAGAAGATTTTGCTTTACTAAAAAAAATAAGAAATAAAGATCTTTTATCACATTAATAATGAAAGAATCCAATAAATCTATTGAGTTTAATTACAATGCTAAAGAATTATTTGATATTGTTTTAGATATAGAAAAATATCCAAATTATATACCTTGGTGCAAAAAGATTAATATTTTAAAAAAAAATAAAAATTCAATAAAAGCTAATATGATTGTAAATTATAAATTATTACCAACTCAGCAATTTATATCAATTGTCACTTATGATGTAAAAAATTTATTAATCAAAACTCAATATATAGAAGGACCTTTAAAAAATTTAGACACAATATGGAAATTTGTAAAAATTGAAAAAAATAAAACAATAGTAAACTTTAATATAAAATTTGAATTTAAAAATTTTTTTCATCAAAAAATATCTGAAGTTTTCTATTCCTTAGTTGAAAATAAAATGATGGAATCATTTGAAAAAAGAGCCAAAAAAATATTAAATTAATTTTTTAATTTCCTGCAAACAAAATTCACTAGCTTTTTTTTGAAACATTGATCTATTTCCTTTAAATATTTTTTTATAAATTTTTATTTTACTTTTGTATTTAATACCAATGTAAATAAGTCCAAGAGGTTTATATTTCGTATTACCCGTTGGACCTGCTATGCCAGTAGTTGAAATACATATTTGACTTTTTGTAAGTGAATATAAATTTTTAATCATTAATCTTGAAACCTCTTCACTTACTGCTCCGTGTTTATTAATTATGGACTTAGGAACTTTAAGAATTTTAAATTTTGAATTATTTGAATATGTGACTAAACCTAGATCAAATATTTTAGATACACCTGGAACTGTACTAATTAAATAACTTATCTTGCCTCCAGTGCACGATTCAGCAACAGCTATTGAAATATTTTTTTGAATTAGCGTTTTAATAATTTTTTTATATAAAAACATTGATACTATATAAAACTATAATGCTGTATACACCAGCAAGTAAATCATCCAATACAACTCCAAATGAGTTTTTAATATTTTTATCAACCCAGTTAATTGGAAAAATTTTAAGAATATCAAAAAAACGAAATAATATTAAAATTAACAAAAACATAATAAAGTCATTTGCAAATTTCAAATAATCATAAAATATAATTATTAAAAATATTCCTAAAAACTCATCTATTACTATTGTTGATGAATCATGACTTTTCAATAAATTTGAATATTTTTCTATTAATTTTAAAGAAGTAAATAAAATTATTAAAAATATAATTACTAAAAAACTATAAGATACAAATTTAATCAAAAAATAAAGAAAAACTATTGAAAAGATAGAGCCTATTGTACCAGGTGCAATTGGTGAATAGCCTATTCCAAATAAAGTAGTAAATATTGAAATAATTTTATTCATTTACAATTTGAACTATTGCTTCAGCAGCAATTGCTTTTCCACTGCCTATTAACCCTATTTTTTCATTTGTTGTAGCTTTTACAGATATTATTTTTGTTGATATTTTTAAAATCTTAGAAATATTATTTTTCATAAGATATGATATTTTATTAATATTAGGAGATTCACATATAAAATTAATATCAAGATTGACAATTTTAAATTTTTTTTCTTTTAGTTTTTTATAACAAAATTCCATAAAAATCTTAGAGTTTGCGTTTTGCCATTTTGGATTTTTATTACTAAAATAAAAACCTATATCTTTAAGAGATAGTGATCCTAAAATGCTATCGCAAATAGCGTGATATCCTACATCAGCATCAGAATGTCCAATTAAAGGTTTATGATTAACCTTTAATCCACATAATATTAATTTTTTCTTTGAAGTAAGATCTATTTTGTGAATATCATATCCTATTCCATGTCGAAAATTTTTACTTTGTATTTTTTTAAAAAAAATTAAATCATCTTTTTTTGTTATTTTGATATTGTATTTTTCTCCTTTAAACATTTTAATTTTAGTTTTATTTTTTTCTAAAAGAGAAGAATCATCTCTTGCATTACTATCTTTATTTAGTATGTGCGCTTTAAGTATTTTTTTATATATAAAACCTTGAGGTGTCTGAATATTAAATATTCTATCATTCTTTAAATCATAATTATTTTTAGTTTTAATATAATCTTCTGATTCAATAAAGGGTATGGCAGAATCATTAGTATCAAGCAATTTTAAAGTTTTTTTTATCATTTTATTCGAGACTAATGGTCTAGCACTATCATGTATTAAAATTTTTTTTGGATTAAATTTCTTCAAATATACTAAAGAGTTTTTAGAAGAAATTTGACGAGTTTTACCTGATTTTGAAAATTTAATATTATGATTATGAAATTTAGATTTTAAAGAATTTGAGTATTTTTTTTTATATTTTTCATCTATAGCTATAACAATAATATCAAATATTTTTGGATCTAAATTATATAAAAAATATTCAATTATATTACTATTGCCTATTTTTAAAAATTGCTTTGGGATCTTACTGTTTAGCCTTTTTCCAGTTCCACCAGCTAGTAATATTAAAGCATTTTTCATATAAATATACTATTTTTAAATAAATCTATTATTAGTTTATCATATAATTTTTAAATTTGTTTATAGAAATCTTAAATGGAAAAAATAAATCAATTAATTAAAACTATACATCTTTCAAAACTGTCATTTTATTTATTGATAGTTTTAATTATTTTAAGTTTTTCTATCACTTTTTATCTCTTATTACCTAATAATCAATTAGTTAAAGATCCAATTAATCTTCAATATTTATTAATTATTGATGTAGTTTTCGTAATCATACTTTTAAGCATTATAATAAGACAAGTTTTATTAATATTTATATATAAAAGAAAAAAATATGATGACTCTAAATTATACATAAAGTTTATAAATTTATTTACAGGTTTAGCAGTTGGTCCTTCTATAGGAATATTTATAATTACTTCTTTATTTTTTAATCTAGAATTTCGAGCTTGGTATAGCGGAGCTGTAAAAGAAGCAGTAATTAATTCTAACATTGTTGCTCAAGATTATGAAAAAGAAATTCAAGATGAAATCATTTCTGATACACAATTAATTTTGAGAGAAATATACAAAACTTCAAAAAATAATGAAATTCAAGTTAATTCAATTGAGCGAGTTTTGAATGAATTTATTAACTTAAGGACTATCTCAAATATTTATATTTTTAATAGAGAAGGCAATGTTTATCTAAGTTTTAAAGATAAAGAAATTATTAATTTTACAAAACCTAATCTATCAACTTTTGATATTCTAGATAAAAACCAAGTTTATATTTTTCAGCAAAATAATAATTCTATTTCGGCTTATAAAAAAATAACTTTTCTGAATGATGTTTTTTTACAAGTTAATCGACAATTAAATCAAAATATTTGGGATCATATAGCAAATACAAAATTAGCTTACCAAATATATACAACAAAAGAAGAAGAAAGTTCAGGAGTGCAAATAACATTTTCAATGATTTTTGTTCTTTTTTCACTCTGTTTTATTTTAATAGCAGTTTTAATAGGTTTTAATTTTGCCAGAAGACTATCTAAGCCTATTAGTAATCT
>CACJSL010000023.1 GCA_902596065.1 uncultured Alphaproteobacteria bacterium
AATATTATTTAAATGATTTATATCTCTTACTTCTATATCTATAATTATTTCAAAAAAATCCTTTTTTCTAGTAGAAAAATTTATATTTGATATATTTCCGTTGTTTTTAGCAATAACTGTAGTTACCTTACCTAAACTCCCTGGTTTATTAAGAAGAGTAACATTTATTTTTGATATTGATTGATGATTCGTGGAGTTACTCTTTTCCCAAGATATATTCAGCCATCTCTCTGGACTATCTGAATATGAAGACAAAATTTCACAATCTATAGTATGTACTGATACTCCTATTCCAGCAGTAACTATTCCTACTATATTATCTCCTACAATAGGAGAACAACAACCTGCTAAATGATAAGTCATGCCAGCAGTAAGGCCTTTTAATTTAATTGATTCATTTTTAGTTTTTTTGCTTTTTTTAGAATAATTAATCTTTAATTCTGGAAAAATTGACTTTAATACATTTGATGCAGTAATTGATCCAGATCCTACTAATTCAAAAATACTGTCTACATTTTTACAATTGTAATTTGTTAAAATTTTTTTAATAGCGTCATAAGAAAAATCTATCCCTTCATTCTTGAAAGCATTAATCAAAATTTCTTTTCCAAAAATAATATACTCATCTTTTTTTTTAGATCTCATAAATCTACGTATTTGAGATTTAACTTTAGGAGTTGCAACAAATCGTTCCCATAACGGTGAAGGCTGAGAGTCATCAGATGTCAAAATTTCTACTTGATCTCCATTTTTTAGTTTTGATTTTAATGGTTGAAGATTTCCATTAATTTTTGCTGCTACACATTTATCTCCTATCTCTGAATGTATAGAATAAGCAAAATCAATAGTAGTGGAATTCTTAGGTAATTCAATTACATCACCTTTTGGGCTAAAAACATAAATATTATCTTCAAATAATTTTATTTTTGAATTTTCAATTAATTCATCTTGATTATTTGATTGATTCATTAAATCTAGTAATTCATGCATCCATTTATATTCTTTTGATTCTTTTTCTTTAATTTTTTTGGGATCTTTATATTTCCAATGAGCGGCTACTCCATACTCAGCAATTTGATCCATAACATTAGATCTAAATTGAATTTCAATTTTCTTATTGTATGGCCCAACAACTGAAGTGTGAAGAGCCCTATATCCATTATTTTTAGGTGAAGAAATAAAATCTTTGAATCTTCCTTGTATATATGGAAATTTTCTATGCAAAATACCCAATAAACGATAGCATTCTCTAGTTGAATTTGTAATTACCCTAAATGCCATAATATCTGATAACTGCTCAAAAGAAATATCTTTCCTTTTAATTTTATTCCATATTGAATAAGGAGTTTTAATACGACCAAAAATTGAACATTGTGATTCGGACTCTAAAAAAATTTTTTTCAATTCATACCCAATTTCATCAATGATGTTTTGATCTTTTGAATTTAAATATTCTAATCGTTCAACTATTGATTTTCTGGCTTCAGGATTTACAAATTTAAAAGACAAATCCTCTAATTGATCTTGCCAATCACGCATTCCTAAACGTTGAGCTAATGGTGCATAAATTTCAAGAGTCTCCAAAGATATACTAATTTGCTTATGGTGATCCTCTAAAAAATCTAATGTTTTCATATTATGAAGTCTGTCTGCTAGTTTAATCAAAATAATTCTTAAATCCTTTGTTGTGGCTAGTAATAGTTTTCTGTAATTCTCTCCAAATTTTAAATTATTAACTTTTAAAGAGTAATGATTAATTTTTGTTAAACCTTGAACTAAATTAGCCACTTCTTCTCCAAAATTTTTGTCTATATCTTTTATTGAAATTTCAGTATCTTCAATGGTATCGTGCAATAAACCAGAAACTATAGAAGATGAGTCAAGTTTAATTGATGCAAGTATTTTTGATACTTCAATAGGATGATTAATAAAAGGCTCCCCAGATTTTCGTGTTTGATTATTATGTGCATCTTGACTAAAATTTACAGCTGTCAAAATAGTATTTACTTCATTCTTAGGAATATATGTATCTATTGTAGATATTAATTCTTTTATTTTAGGATTTTCCATAAAATAAATTTAAATTTTTTTATTAGTAAAAAATATAATTATTCTAAAGTTTTTGTTTCTGTTTGTTGCTCATCAGTGTTTGAATCAATATTGTTTTCTACACCTTCATTAATCTCATATTGTTCTTTAATTTCATCATCTTCCTGTGATACTAATTCATTCATTTCTTGCTCAACTTCTATTTTTGTACTAAGATTTTCTTCTGATATTTCTTTGTTATCTTCACTGGTATAATCGGTTTCAATTGGAGGTTCTAACTCTTGGTTTTCTTGCTCTTCATCACTTATTGAAATAGTTTGATATTCTTGAATTAGATTCTCTTTCATTTCATCTTTTGAAATAGCAGAATCTGCGATTTCTCTAAGGGCTATTACTGTATTTTTGTCATTATCCCTTTCTATCGTAGGCTCTTCTCCAGAATGAAGTTTTCTAGCACGCTGAGATGCTACCAATACTAATTCAAATCTACTTGAAAATTTATCAATACAATCTTCAACTGTTATTCTAGCCATGGGGGCTTATAAATAGAATGTAACTAAAAGTAAAATGAAATAAGCTTAAATAAGGCGGTTTTTTATTAATCTTTGCTGTTTAATGCCCCATTCCTTATCTTTAATAGAATTTCTTTTATCTTGTTTTTTCTTACCTTTAGCTACTCCAATCGTAAGTTTAGCTAATCCTTTGGTATTAAAATATAATGTTATAGGAACTATCGTCATACCTTCTTTTTTTGAAGCTCCAAGAATCTTGTACAATTCTTTTTTTGAAACTAATAATTTTCTATCTCTATTAGTATCACTATTTTCATTAGAAGAAGAATATTTCTTAATATAACAATTTGTTAACCATAACTCACCCTCTTTATCTGTAATATAGGATTCTTTGATAGAACCAGTGTTAATTCTTAAAGATTTAACCTCTGATCCTGTTAATACTATTCCAGCCTCAAATTTTTCATTAATAAAATAATCATGATTTGCCTTCTTATTATTAGCAATTATTTTCATAAATATTTAAAGTAAATTTAATTCTATTAGACAATCTTTTACTATTTTTTTAGTAGAGTCTTGAATTTCCACTAGAGGCATTCTTGTTTCTGAACTACATAGATTTAATAATTCTGCTGCATATTTTACTGGTCCTGGACTTGATTCAATAAAAAGAGCGTCATGCAGCTTTGCTAGTTTTAAATTTATTTCTTGAGATTTTTTTATATCATGGGCAATCCAAGCGTTATGAAGATCTGCACAAAAACGAGGTGCTACGTTAGCTGTAACTGAAATACATCCTACACCTCCTTGAGAAAGATAGGCTAAAGCTGTACCATCTTCTCCAGATAAATAACAAAAATCTTTATTTATTCTAGTTTGTGTTAATAAGGGTCTAAATAAATCGTTAGTAGCATCTTTAACTCCAGCAATATTTTTAATCTCAGACAATTCATGCATGGTATCAATACTCATATCTACAATAGATCTTCCAGGTATGTTATAAATTATAATAGGTAATGAAGTTGAATCTGCAATTTTTTTAAAATGTTGATACAAACCTTTTTGAGTAGGCTTATTATAATAAGGAGTCACTACTAGGGCTCCATCAGCTCCCATCTTTTCAGCATGTTGTGTGTATTCTATTGCTTCAGTGGTATTATTAGATCCTGTTCCAGCTATTACTGGTACTCTTTTATTAACGGTATTAATGCATTCCTCAACTATTTTTTTATGTTCTTCATGACTAAGGGTAGGTGATTCTCCTGTAGTACCACAAGGAACAAATCCATGTGAACCTTCAGATATTGACCATTCGATAATCTTTTCATATGATGAAAAATCTATTTTTTCATTTTTAAAAGGAGTGATTAATGCTGGTATACTTCCTTTAAACATATTTATCAAATGGCGGAGAGAGTGGGATTCGAACCCACGGAAGGAATTACTTCCTTCGGCAATTTAGCAAACTGCTGGTTTAAGCCACTCACCCATCTCTCCTATTATATTTTTTCATAGAGTTATTGTTTTATAATCTTTTTAAAAGATTATGTCCAAAAGAAAAGAATATAATAAGGTAATAAAAAAATATTTGTATAAAGATTGGAGGTAAATTATATTTTAATTTATAAAATAAATTCAATTATATATATGATAAACGATTTCTGGAATGGCAAAATAAAATTATGGAAATCTTATTGGATTGCTGGAGAGCTATTAAATGCTTTATTTATTTTATTAATTTTTAATATAGAAGTAAGATTTTTAAACAATAGAATCATAGAAAATTTTCTACCATTTTTTAATTTTAATGATTTTAGTTTTTTCAATAAAATTCTCATAATTTTATGGACTATATTTATAACTGTTGGAATATGGAGATCAGCAGAAAAATATAATGGAAATTTTATATTTAATTTTATAAATAAAAGATTAGACACTAACATCAATGGAGGTTTTGTTTGGATACTTTTGACCCTAATATTATTGTCTTTAAGAATTTTTTCTTTAAGAATGATTTTTTTTAGTTAAGAAAGCTTTCTTATTAGAATGTCGTTTAGAATCTTTGGATTAGCTTTGCCTTTAGTTTTTTTCATCACTTGTCCAACAAAAAAACCTAGCAACTTATCTTTTCCTCCCAAATACTCTTGAACCATTTTTGGATTATCTGTAATAACTTCATCAATAACTTTTTCTATTTCTCCTTGATCTGTAACTTGTTTTAATCCTTTATAATCTACAATTTCTCTAGCACTCTTTTTTGAAGAAAACATTTCTTCCAAAACATCTTTAGCTATTTTGCCCGAAATTTCATTAGTTGATATCAATTTGACAAGTTGTCCTAAATTTTTAGGAGATACTGGGGAACTAATTAATTCTAAATCATTTTTATTTAATAATGAAAATAGTTCAGATGTTATCCAGTTTACTACAATTTTTGATGATTTTTTTAATTCTGGATCAGATTTAATAGTTTCGTTAAAATAATCTGAGGTTTGTTTGTCTGCAGTGAGAATTGATGCATCATAATTAGATAAGTTATAAATATTAATAAATTTGTTTTTAAGTTTATCTGGAAGTTCTGGAATAGTAGATTTAATTTTTTCAATATCCTGATTAGAAATCTCAAGTGGTAATAAATCTGGATCAGGAAAATACCTATAATCATGAGCTTCTTCCTTATTTCTCATTGGTCTTGTTTTGCCAGTGCTTGTATTAAAAAGCATGGTGTTCTGTTCTATACTTCCCCCAGATTCTAAAATTTCTATTTGTCTTTTAGCTTCATAATTTATTGCTTGTTTTATAAATTTAATAGAATTCAAATTTTTAATTTCACATCTTGTGCCATAATCTTCATTGGGCTTTCTAACCGAAATATTTACGTCCGCTCTTAGGGAGCCTTCTTGCATATTGCCATCACATGTATTCAAATACATTAAAATAGATCTTATTTTTGCAATGTACATTCCTGCTTCATCAGGACTTCTAATATCAGGTTCACTAACTATTTCCATCAGTGCAACACCTGATCTATTTAAATCTACATATGTTTTAGATGGATTTTGGTCATGTAAACTTTTTCCAGCATCTTGTTCTAAATGCAATCTAACTATTCTAATATCTTTTGATGAACCGTCTTTAAAATCTATTGTAACCTTTCCTTCACCCACTATCGGAAATTTATATTGACTTATTTGATAACCCTGAGGCAAATCAGCATAAAAATAATTTTTTCTATCAAAAACAGAATAATTATTGATTTTAGCATTAAGACCGACTCCAGACTTTACAGCTTGCTCAACACAGTATTTATTAATAACAGGTAACATACCAGGCATTGCTGCATCTACTAGAGATACTTGACTATTTGGTGGAGAGCCAAATTTTGTAGAAGATGAACTAAATAATTTTGAATTTGATTTTACTTGAGCATGAACTTCAATGCCTATAACCATTTCCCAATCATATTTTTTTCCTTTAATTAAATTATTCATATGATTTTTCTAAAGATAATGCTGTATTAAATACTTGTTGTTCATCAAAATGTTTACCTAAAATTTGAATCCCTAAAGGAAGATTATTCTTATCTTTCCCAAATGGAATAGAGATACCAGGTAATCCAGCTAAAGAAGCTGGAACAGTAAATACATCATTAAGATACATTTTTATTGGATCATCTTGCTCTTGATTTAAAGGAAAAGCTGAACTGGGAGCAGTAGGAGTGACTATTAGATCACATTCTTTAAAAGCTTCATTAAAATCATTAGCTATTAGCTTTCTAACTTTTTGAGCTTTTAGATAATAAGCATCGTAATAACCTGCTGACAAAACATATGTTCCAATTAAGATTCTCCTTTTTACTTCTTTACCGAAACCTTGGCCTCTAGTATTTTCGTACATTTCATCAAGAGAATCAATTTCACTAGATCGGTAGCCATATTTGACACCATCATACCTAGCTAAATTAGATGATGCTTCAGCGGGAGCGATAATATAATAAGTTGGCAGTGCATATTTAGTATGGGGTAAAGAAATATTTTTAATTTTAGCACCATTTTTTTCTAAAACTTTAATTGCTTCTTCCCATATTCTACTTATTTCTTCAGGAGTCCCATCTATTGTGTATTCCTTAGGAATGCCAATGGTTTTTCCTACTACATCATGATTTAAATTTTTAAAATAATTTGGAATTTCAATATTCGCACTAGTGCTATCTCTTTCGTCAAATCCTGCAATTGATTCAAGTAAAATAGATGCATCTTCTGTATTATTCGTAAACACTCCAGCTTGATCTAAACTTGATGCAAATGCTGCAATACCCCATCGAGAACAAAGTCCATAAGTAGGTTTAATACCTACGACTCCACAAAAACTTGCTGGTTGTCTAATTGACCCTCCAGTATCAGTACCAGTTGCTCCTAAACATAAATTAGCAGCAACCGCTGCAGCTGACCCCCCTGAAGATCCGCCAGGAGCTAGAGGTTCTCCATCTTTTGATAGAGGGTTAATAGTATTTCCAAAGTAACTAGTATCAGTTGCAGATCCCATAGCAAACTCATCTAAGTTTGTTTTGCCGACAAATATTGCTCCGCAATCAAGTAATTTTTGAGTTACGAATGATTCATAGGACGGCTTAAAATTTTCTAAAATTTTAGATGCTGCAGTAGTAGGCATATCCTTTGTACAAAATAGATCTTTAATTGCTAAAGGAATTCCTTTTAATTTTTTCTTTGATTTATCTTTTTCTAATATTTCAACTTGATTTAATATTTTTTGTTCATCAAAATGTATAAAGATATTTAAGGTAGATTTTTCCTTAATGTTCTTTATATATTCTTGACTTAATTCTTTAATAGAAATTTCATTTTTTTCTAAACTTTGTATTGTATTTTTAAGAGATTTAAACATCATTATTCCACAACTTTTGGAACAGCAAAAAAACCTTCAAGTTTATCTGGAGCATTTTCTAATATTTCTTCACTAGAATTGATATCTTTAGATACGTCATCTCTTTTTGGCAAAATAGAAGAAGAAATATTACTTAAAGGCTCTACTTTATCAGTATTTACTTCATTTAATTGGTCAACCCAATCAAGTATTAAGTTAAGATCTTTAATATAATCTTCAGATTCTTGATCATCTAACTTTATTCTAGATAGACGAGCTATTTTATTTATTGTATTTTTATTTATCTTCAATTTATGAGCCTCGTTTATGAATAATCAAATAAATTTAGTAGAAAGTCTTAATACATCACAAATTCTTGTAGGTCTAGACCTAGGAACTAAAACACTTGGTGTTGCTGTAAGTGATAGATATAAAATAATAGCTTCTCCTCTATCTACAATACAAAGAAATGGTACAAAAAAAGATTTATTAAAATTACAAGAGATTTTAAATGATTATGAAATAGGAGGTTTTATTGTGGGACTTCCTTTAAGTTTAGATAATTCTGAGAATCAACAAACTCAATTAGTTAGAAATTTTAATAAAGATCTTATTAATTTTTTTAGCCTACCTACTGCACTTTGGGATGAAAGGTTTTCTTCAGATGTTATTTTCAAAGAAATGAGAAGGTCAAATATGAGTAAAAATAAAATAAAAAATAAACTTGATCAACAGTCAGCGTCTTATATTTTACAAGGATATTTAGAAAGATATAGAAAAAATCAATGAAATAGTTTACACATATTAACACATAATTAACACATATGAATTCTAAAATTCTTAAATCAGGCCATATAAAATTATATAAACGTGAAAATTCACAATTTTGGCAAATGAAATTGAAATTGCCAAAACTTAAATCAATAAGATCTTCAACAGGTTCTAAAATTTTAAAAGAAGCTGAAAAAATTGCTTTAAATTATTATTCTTCTTTATCTAAAAAAACTAAAATTAATATAGGAAGAACAAAAAATATATTTAAAAAAATTCATTTAGTTGAAACAGCAGATTTAACGAAAAAAGAAATTGAACATATCTTAAATGAAGCCAAAAAATATATATTGTTTAATAAAAAAAAAATAAAACATATGAATATACTTGAAGGACGAACAATATTTAATTTATTTTTTGAAGACTCAACAAGAACAAGAACTAGTTTTGAAGTTGCGGCTAAAAGATTAGGGGCAGATTTGATAAATGTAGTAGTAAAAGATAGTTCAATAAATAAAGGTGAAACTTTACTAGATACAATGACTACAATCAATTCAATGAATCCAGATGTTTTAATTGTAAGACATCCTGAAGAAGGTATTAGTAAAAAAATTTCAGAAACTGTTGATGCTAGCATTATTAATGCCGGCGACGGTAGTCATGAACACCCGACTCAAGCACTACTTGATGCATTAACTATTAAAAATAAGTTTAATAATTTTTCAAAATTAAAAATTGCAATATGTGGAGATATTCTACACAGTAGAGTTGCCAGATCTAACATAATCATACTATCAAAATTAGGTTCAAAGATAAATGTAGTAGGACCAAAAGAATGGTTACCTAAAAATTTAAGAAAGCTGCCTGTGAGAGTATTTACTGACATGAGAAAAGGGTTAGAGAATTGTGATATTGTCATGATGCTTCGAATTCAAAAAGAAAGAATAGTGGGTAAAATTATGCCTGATCAAAGGAGTTATTTTAAAAAGTATGGATTAGACTACAATAAACTAAAATATGCTAAAAAAAATGCTTTTGTGATGCATCCTGGCCCAATGAACAGAGGAGTGGAAATAGACTCTAAACTAGCTGATGATATCACAATAAGTCTAATACAAGAACAAGTAGCTATGGGAGTGGCTGTTAGAATGGCTTGTCTAGCTTTGATAATAAAAAATAGAGATAATAATGTTAGTTAATAATTTATTATTAATAATATTATTTTACCTTATTGGTTCTTTTCCTTTCGCACTAATATTAACAAAATTATCAGGATTTGGAGATATTAGAAACATTGGTTCTGGTAATGTTGGGGCAACAAATGTTTTGAGAACTGGAAATAAATTATTAGCTATCATAGTGCTTTCTTTAGATATTTTAAAAGGTTTAATTCCATATTTGATAATACATATTTATTTTAATGAATTAAGTTTGTTAAATAAAATTTTTTTATGTCATTTTGCAGTAATAGGTCATATTTATCCAATTTGGTTAAAATTTAAAGGTGGAAAAGGTGTAGCAACTTACATTGGTTTTTTATTTGGTCTTAATCCTTATATTGCTATATCTTTTTTATTAATTTGGTTAGTAGTTGCTTATATGAGTAAATATTCATCTCTTGGTTCTTTAGTAGGAATTTTTGTTGCCCCTGCTTACTTCATTTTTATAAATTTTAATTTAAATATTAGTATTTTTTTTATTTATTTATCTTTTGTTATTGTTATCAAACATAAAGAAAATATTAAAAGATTGATAAATAAAACTGAAAGTAAAATTAAATTATCTAAGTAAATATATACGTTTTTTTAAATTTTCTTGACGAATTAACATTAAACTGAAATTTGGATCAAAATTTATGAATGTTTTAATTGTTGAATCGCCATCAAAAGCAAAGTCTATTAATAAATATTTAGGCTCAGACTTTAAAGTTCTTGCAAGTGTTGGGCATGTCCGAGATTTATCAGCAAAAAATGATGCTATAGATACTGAAAATGATTTCCAAATGAAATGGGAAACAAGTGATCGTGGTAAAAAAGTTATAAAAGAAATTACTGATGCTGCTAAGAAATCTGAAAATTTATATCTAGCAACTGATCCAGATCGTGAAGGAGAAGCAATTGCTTGGCATGTTGAAAAACTTCTTAGGGATAACTCATCACTTGCAAAATTAAATATCCACCGTGTTACATTTAATGAAATTACAAAAAATGCTGTTCTTGATAGCCTTAAAGAACCAAGGAAAATAGATAAAAATTTAGTTAATGCTTATCTTGCTAGAAGAGCTTTGGATTTTCTTGTAGGTTTTACTCTTTCTCCAGTTTTATGGAGAAAATTACCAGGTTCAAAATCAGCAGGCAGAGTTCAATCTGTTGCATTACGCATCATTAGTGAAAGAGAACTCGAAATAGAAAAGTTTATCCCTCAAGAATATTGGTCACTACAAGGAGAATTTAGAAATAAAGAAGATAAAACTATAAATTCAAGGCTTACAGTCTATGATGGAAATAAAATTGATAAACTTGATATAAAAAATGATAGCGAAGCTACAAAAATATTCAATGATATTAAAAATTCTACATTCACTGTTGGAAAGATAACTAAAAAAGAAGCTAGAAGAAACCCATACCCTGCTTTTACTACATCAACAATGCAAATTGAGTCTAGTCGTAAGCTTGGTCTTAGTGCAAGTCAAACAATGCGGACAGCACAAAGATTATATGAAGGAACTGATATAAAAGGAGAAACAACTGGATTAATAACTTATATGCGAACAGATAGCGTAATCATGTCAAATGAAGCTATTAATCAAGTTCGAAGTTTTGTAACTGAAAATTATGGTGCAAATTATTTACCGGATAGTCCTAGAGTTTATAAATCTAAAGCTAAGAACGCTCAAGAAGCTCATGAGTGTATTAGACCAACAAATATTTATCTTACACCTAAAGACATAAAGCAATACATTACCCTAGAAGAATTCAAGTTATATGAAATTATTTGGCAAAGATCTGTAAGTTCACAAATGGCAAGTGCCGTATTAGATCAAGTAGCAATTGATATTACAAATGAAGATAAAAAAATTGTATTAAGAGCCAATGGTTCTACGATTAAGTTTCCAGGAATGTACAAAGTGTATCAAGAAGCAAAAGATGATGACAAAGATGAAGAAAAGGAAACAATTCTCCCTATAATGAATGAAGGTGAGAGTTTAAATCTCAAAGAAGTTGAAAAAACACAACATTTTACCTCTCCTCCACCTCGTTATTCTGAAGCAAGTTTAGTAAAAAAACTAGAAGAGCTAGGCATTGGAAGACCATCGACTTATGCTTCTATAATTAAAGTTCTACAAGATAGAGAATACGTTATTTTAGATAAAAAACGTTTTAATCCCCATGATAGAGGACGCATAGTTTCCATATTTTTAGAGAAATATTTTAATCAATATGTTGAATATGACTTTACAGCTGATTTAGAAAACCAATTAGATGAAATTTCTGATGGTAAACTTAATTGGAAAGAAGTTATTCGAAAATTCTGGGAAACATTCAAACAACTTTGTGACGAAACAGTTGGCAAATCAAATAGAGAAGTAATAGATGTATTAGATGAAGCATTAGGACCTCATTTTTTTCCACCAAACGGTGCTGATGAAAAAAGAAAATGCCAAACTTGTGAGAATGGAAGGCTTGGAATTAAAGTTGGGAAGTTTGGAGGTTTTATTGGTTGCTCTAATTATCCAGATTGTAAATATACAGTACAGTTTAATCAATTAAATGACAAAGATGGCACATCACTAAGTGGCCCCAAAGAAATTGGTATTTATCCTGAAACAGGAGAAATGATTACATTACGAAAAGGTCCATATGGATTTTATATGCAGGTAGGTGAAGGAACAAAGGAAAAAAAACCTAAAAGAGTTTCTATTCCTAAAAATTTTGAACCAGATGAAATTGGTTTAAATACAGCTATTCAATTAATGGGACTGCCTCGTAAATTAGGATTCCATCCAGAAACAAACAAAACTGTTAGTGCTGGTATTGGTATGTATGGACCATATATTTTACATGACAAAAAATATAAAGCTCTTGAGAAAACAGATAACATTTTAGATATTGAGCTTGAAAGAGCAATTGAACTAATTGCAAAACCTACCCAAAGAGGTAATGCTACATTAAAAACATTCGGTGAACATCCAACAGAAAAGAAAAATATAACAGCTCATGATGGAAAATTTGGACCTTACGTAAAATGTGGAAAAATCAATGCATCTATCCTTGGTGACCAAACCATCGATAGCTTAAAACTAGAAGATGCAATTAGATTAATTGATGAAAGAAAAACCAAAATGGTTTCAAAAAAAAAGAAAAAAAAAGTTAAAAATTGAACAAA
>CACJSL010000024.1 GCA_902596065.1 uncultured Alphaproteobacteria bacterium
CAACTCCACTTTTTTTATTAACCATTAATTTTTCGTAACCTGAATGTCCATGAACTGCTGGAGCGAAAAGAAATATACCATATAAAAAATAAAAATGAAAAGGATGAGAAGGAACAATAAAAAAAATAATAAAAAAAGAAAAATAAATAAAATGCTCAATTGGATGCATAGCTAATCCTGACCAAGGACCAGGATTAACATTTTTATGATGAACATAGTGAGCATACTTATAAAGTATAGAACTATGAAGAAATCTATGTCCAGTATAAAAATGCGCATCTTTATATAATGGCAATAATAGAATTAGAATTAAACAATATATAAAATTATCACTCCAATTAACATTTGAAAAATAGTTATTAGAATAACACCACAAAGCTACAATCTCATAAAAAGAAATAAATATAGAACCACTTACTAAAGACAAAAACATATTATCATATATTTGTTTCTTAAATAAAAACTTCTCTTTTGAACCTTCTCCATAATTGGAGTTATATTTAAATAAGTTACTTTGTGATTTTTTTACATAAAGTCTAAAATGTAAAAACCCAAACCACAATAAAATTAAAATAAAATTTCTAAAAAGAATTGGTAAACACCAGCTGTAATGAAAATTATTAGTTACTTCTAAGTTTGGAGTTAAAAATAAATAGACTAATAAGCCTATTAAACCATAAAAAAATAACCAAGGTAAAATATAACCAGGATGGGAAAAAATCCATTTTAATATAATAAACGGCCTAAACGGCAATTCAAATAATGGTCCATATGAAAATAAATATGAAGGTTTCCAATCTCCTTTTTTATTTCTTGTTCCTATATTTTCATCTAACATAAAAAATTATATATTATTAAAATAATTAAAAATAAAATTATAAAAAAAAAACAATAAATTTTATATATATTATCTTTATATTATATTATATTTAATTATAAAATAATCATATGAGTCCAAGAGAAAATTTAATTTACATACCTACTTATAATGATTCAAAAAATATCTATAATCTATTAAAAAATTTAGATAGTATAAATTTTGATTTTGATATTTTAATTGTTGATGACTGTTCAGTTGATTCAAACTTAGAATTAATATTAAAATTTATTAATGATAAAAAAAATAAATATAATATTTCGTTGCTTAAATGCAAAAAAAATTATGGTTTAGCTACATCTCAAAAAATTGCTATTGAATTTTTTTTAAAAAAAACAAAATCAAATAATTTAATTATATTACATGGTGATGGTCAATATGATGCAAAGCTTGTTAATTTATTTAAACCATATTTACAAAAAAATTTTGGAATTGTTCAAGGAATGAGAAATAAAAATAAATTTGGAAAAAAAGACCAAACTCCATTATTTGCATATTACATCATTAAAATACTTAATTTTTATGAAAATATTATATGTAGAGCTAATTTTAGAGAATGGCATTCAGGTTTTGTTTTTTATAAAAGAAGATTTTTGTCACAAATACCTCTAGAAAATCTTACAGATACTCCTCATATAGATGGTAATATTTTATATATAGCAAAACTTTTGTCTGAGAGTGTAGCTAGTGTTGATATTTATAAGTTATATAAAAAAGAACATAGGTATAACAAAAAATATATAATTAAATATTTTTTTACTGTTATTTATTTACCTTTTTATTTTATACTAAAAAATAAAAGATTGTTAAAATTTAAAAAAAGAAGAATAAAATATGAAGTGGAAAGAATGTTTTAATTTAATAAATTTCTTTATTCAAAATTTCTTTAATATCATTTTTAAAATTTTCTAAATTATACTTTAATTCTAATATATCAGGTAAATTATCATAATAAGTTGGTAATTTTACATTTTTTCCTTCTTTAACTATTTTTTGAGATTTAGAATTAGTAAGCTCTATCAACAAATCAAATAAGTCTGAAAGCGTTAATTCAACATTGCTTCTTAACTCATAATTGCCAGGATCAATACTTTTGATTCTTGAAAAAATTTCTGATACAAATTTATCACTGGTTAAATTAATTTTTTTACTTTCATTAAAAATTTCAACATTTTCATTTTTAACCATTTTTTTCAACCATATATTAATTAATTTTTCTCTTTTATCATTCAATCCAAAAGTATCATATAAATAAACCTTTATTATTTTATGTGATAAGGTTAATTCTAATTCTTTAGCAAACAAAGATTTAGTCAATGAATATAAATTTATATTTTTATCTTGAGATAACTCCATGTAAGATTGAGATAATAAAATTTTATTGAAAAAATTTTGGTGAAAGTTATTAATTACTCTTAGTCCAAAGAGTATATTACTCTCAATAACCTTGCTTGCTTTTATATTGTCATCAATATTATTATTATAGTATGTGGCTAAATGAAATAAAAAATTATTCTGAAATTTCTTTGATTCTATTTCTTTAAATTTTGTGTCAAAAGTTATAAATTCATTTTTTTTTATAATATCATTTCTTGAAATTTGAAAAATATTAAACTCATTTGATAAATACTTTAACAGTCTAGATCCAAGAAAACCGGAATAGCCTGTGATCCACGCATTATATGTTTTTTTGATATTATTCATTTCATTTACATATATCAAATAACATAATTTTAAATATATTTTGAAATTTTTAAATTATTTAGAATGATATTTGCTTGATTTTTATTAAAAAAAATTTCTAAATTAAAAAATCTTGTTAAATATAATTAAAAAAAGTATATTTTTAAAATTGTTTTTTAAAAAATTAAAATTTGAATATTGGTGTTTACTCGCTTGGATAGTATTTTTAATTATATTTTATTACTCAAGCAATTTTATAACAGGAGGAGATTTTGTAAATGGTTATAAATTAGGAAGTGATAGTCCTCGCTATATCAATGCCGCTTTTAAAATCATTAATGGATCACTTCCTGATGGAAAAGCGTTATCATATCTAACATACGATTTTTTTTTAGCATTTTGTATATTTATAAAAATTAATCTTTTTGGAAGTGTAATTATTCAAATTTTTCTGACTGCTATTGCTGCCTTATGTTTATTAAAGATTGGAACAGATTTCTGGTCAGAAAATGTAGGTAAACTAACTTTTTTTATTTTTTTATTTTATCCTCATATTCAAATAAGAAATTTTTATATACTAACCGAATCGATTTTTATCAGTTTAACTATTATAGGTTTTTATTTAATAACCAATAAATCAAAAAAATTTGAAATTTGTGGATTTATTACGTTGTTTTTTGCATCTTTTATAAGACCAAATTCCATAATACTTCTAGTTATAATATTTATAAAATTATTGAATGTTATTATTAATTCAAATAATAAATTTTATTATTATTTTTTCTTAATTATTTCACTTTTTTTAATCATACCGGTTTTTAATATTGTTGATATTTTAATAGGTAAAGAACAAATTTATAACTACATGTTATCCGGAGCTATCATTCAAGGATTCCCTGAATTAAATATTAATCCTTTAGTTTTAGAGAATGAAATTAAATCTAAATATAATATTTTTAAAATTATATCTGCATTTTATCAAGATCCTATTTATTTTTTTAATATGATTACAACAAAACTATATTGGTCTATTTTAAGATATAGACCTTATTATTCCGAAGTTCATAACTATTTTATTCTAATTTCTTCTTTAACAGCGTACTTATTTTTTATTATTGGAATTTTTGTAAAAATTAAAAGAAATTTGATTTTAAAAAAATTAATTATATATTTTATTGCTTTAACTCTTTTAGTAATAGTCTTTACATTTGTTGATTGGAGTGGTCGATTTTTTTTACCAGCCTTGCCCTTTATATTTTTATTTTCATCCGCTGGTTTCTTTCATATTTTTGATAAATTTTATCTTAAAAATGTTAAAAATTAGTTATATCTTAATAATATTTTATTTTGTTATTAAATTATGAGCTTATTAAAATCTTTTTTAAAAAATCTTAGAAAAATAGTTCTAAATGGTCAGAGAGAAAAAGAATTGGCTAACCAATTTATTAATTTAATTAAAGAAAATATAACAGGAAATAAAGTTAAAATTTTAGATTATGGTTCAGGATTTCAACCAAAAGTAATACAATTAATTCGGACAGAAATGGAAAAAGATAATATTTCTTTTGAGGCTCATTGTTATGATTTTTACAGTGAAAAAAACCTTATAAATTTAAATATAAATTCAAAAGAGAAGTATTTTAATATTAAAAAATTAGAAATTAATAATGAATATTATGATTTTGCTATCATAAGTGATGTATTGCATCATATAGGCGTAAATAAATTAGACAAAATTTCAAAAATTATAATAGATTTAAAATCTAAATCAAAATTTTTGATAATCAAAGATCATTTTGAGTTTAATTTAATTTCTAGACAAATACTTAGGTTTATGGATTTTATTGGAAATTATTATAATAATGTGAATATTCCAAAAGAATATTTTAAAAAAAAGATTTTGATATTTTTATAGAAAAATTAAATATTAAAGTTATTAAAAAAGTTAATAAAAATAGATATTATTCTAAAAAATTTTTATTTTTTTCAAATCCTAATTTACATTTTATATACTTATTAAAATGATAAAATTTTTGAATATATTTCAACATAAAATTGTTCTAATTTTTTTTTTATTTTTATTTTTTTTAAGTAGCATAGAAACAAAAATTGCATTTATAGATATTTTTGATCAATTAATCTTCCAAGTATTTATAATTGGTTTGTTTTTAGCCTGTATTAATTTTTTATTTAGAAAAATACTATTTTTCATATTTTATTTGATAATATCAATTATATTATTTTTACAAATTATAAATTCTTGTGAACAATGTTCACATCGAAGCTCCGATATAAATAAAAATTTAAATAAAATTAATATAATGACACTAAATATGGGTTATTCTACTGAAAATAATGAATTGAATTATATTATTGGTGTTATAATGGAAAAAAATGTAGATATTTTATTCTTACAAGAAATATCTCCCGACTTTCAAAAAAAATTAAAAAATTTAAATAATATTTTTTTATATCAAGTAGGATTAAATAAAGACATAGACTTTTGGGATAGTGTTATATTAAGTAAATATCCACTAATTGACTCTCATAACAATTTAACAAACGCAACTCAAGCTACTTTACTATTTAATAATAAAAAGATAACTATAGTAGGTATCCATTTGTATCCACCAATAAAACAAAGATTATTTATCTCGACAATTAATCAGATGAATTATTGGTCAGATTTTTTTAAAAGTTCAAATAATGAATTTATTTTTGTAGGAGATTTGAATATGACAAATGTTTCTAAAAGATTTAAAAATTTCCTTAAAGAAGCAAACCTATTTACTCACTCATCTATATTTAAACCAAATTTCACTTGGCCTTCATTTTTGCCAAATTTTATGGGCATTCAAATAGATCACATATTATTTTCTAAACATTTTAAAATAATGAATAAAGAGGTTGTAAATCAGTTTTCTTCTGATCATCGGGCATTATTTGCGACTTTAGTTTTAGAAAGTGAAATATAGATACATCAAAAAAAAACTGATTATTGACAATATAAATAATTTTTATATTTATAAAAAAAAGTCTTAAATTTAAATTTTTTCATGATAAATTAAATTATTATGTCAACTATAGATCATGTGGGGTTATCTGTTCCCAATATTGATAAAGCTATAAAATGGTATACAGCTACATTCGATATATTTCAAATATCTGAAATTATTGAAGTTAATTGTGAAAAAGATCCAATTACAAAAGATATTTTTGACAATGTTTGTAAAAAATTTAAAATTGTACATATGTGTACCAGTGATGGTATAGGGGTTGAGTTGTTTCAATTTATAAATCCTAAAAATGAAATGCCAAGTAATAATTTTGAATTTTGGAAAACTAGCATTACACACATTGCTTTTACAACAAAAAATATTGAAGAAGTATACGATAAAATAAAATCTACAGGAGGAAAACACAAAAGCAAAATATGGAATCTCTTTGAAAATAAACCATATAAAGTATGTTATTGTGAAGACCCATGGGGAAATATAATTGAATTAAGCTCTCATCCTTATAGTGTAATTTGGTCAAATTATAGCAAAACTCATTTAGATCAAAAAAATAAATTATGAATTCTAATAATCTAATAAAATCAGATTATTAATATCTAATGCAAACAAATTTACAAAGATCTAAAGGTAATTTAGATATAGGCCTGTATAATAATGAAATAAAATTATTATTTCAAAGTGGTTCATCTAAAGTTTTATTACCTAATAGTTATAATAAAAATAAAGAATTAGTTTTAATAAATACCACAGGTGGAATTACTTGTAATGACTCTTTAAAAATGAAAATAAATTTAGAAAATTCTAATGCATCGATTTCTACACAAGCAGCTGAAAAAATTTATGCAGGTATAGGTAAGCCAGCTCAAGTAGATATTGATATTATTTTAAAAAATACAAATTTAAATTGGTTGCCTAAAGAATTGATACTTTTTAATAATTCAAAATTAAAAAGAAGAATAAATATTAATATAGACAATAATTCTAATTTTATTTTTTGTGAAACATCAATTTTAGGAAGAAAGGCAATGTCAGAAAAAATACAAAACATGTTTTTCTCTGACATTTGGAAAATTACACAAAATTCCAATCTTAAACATTTAGAGGCTATAAATATTAACGGAAAAACTAATGGGGTTTTAAATAATAAGTTTACACTCAATAATCATTCATCTTTTTCCACAATATTGATATTTGGAAAGATTGTTGAAGAAATACAAAATAATATTAGAAAAACTATAGATAATGTTAAAGATATTTTTTGTGAATTATCAATTTGGGATGAAAAAATTGTAATTAGAAGTATTGCTAATGATAATTATGATTTAAAAAAAACATTAAATTATATTTTAAAAAGTATTATAAATGATAAACTTCCCAAAAATTGGAACTTATAAATGAAACTGACTCCAAGAGAAAAAGATAAATTAATGGTTTCGATGGCAGCAATTGTTGCTAGAAAACGACTAGATCGAGGAATAAAGTTAAATTATCCAGAAGCTATAGCTTTGATAACTGATTTTGTAATTGAAGGGGCTAGAGATGGAAAAATGGTATCAGAATTAATGGAGTCTGGAGCAAATGTTATTAAAAAAGAAAATTGTATGGATGGAGTTGCTGATATGATTTCAGAAGTACAAGTAGAGGCAACATTTCCTGATGGAACAAAACTAGTAACCGTACATAAGCCAATACGATAATGAAACCTGGAGAAATTATTACTAAAGGAAATAATGAATTAAAACTTAATGAAGATCGAGCATCTATAGTAATGAAAGTATCTAATAAAGGTGATCGTCCTATACAAGTTGGTAGTCATTATCATTTTGCAGAAACTAATGAATTTTTAGAATTTGATAGAGATACATCAAGAGGAATGCGTTTAGATATACCATCTGGTACTGCAGTTCGCTTTGAGCCAGGTCAAACAAGGGATGTTGAATTAATTGAAATTAGTGGAGAAAGAAAAATTTATGGTTTTAATAAAGAAATAATGGGTAAGTTATAATGAAAAAAATTAGTAGAGATGCTTACGCTGATATGTATGGACCAACAACTGGTGACAAAATTAGATTAGCTGACACAGAACTTTTTATAGAAGTTGAAAAAGACCTTACAACTTACGGAGAAGAAGTTAAATTTGGAGGAGGTAAGGTTATAAGAGATGGTATGGGCCAATCACAAGTATCTCGAAAAGATGGAGCAGTTGATACAGTTATAACAAATGCTTTAGTAGTTGATGTAAATGGAATTTATAAAGCAGATATTGGTCTAAAAGATGGTTTAATAAATGAGATAGGAAAAGCAGGTAATCCTGACACGCAACCAAATGTAAATATTATTATAGGTCCTGGTACTGAGATAATTGCTGGAGAAGGAAAAATTATTACAGCTGGCGGTTTTGATAGTCATATACATTTTATTTGCCCTCAGCAAATTGATGATTCTTTACATTCAGGTATCACAACTATGTTGGGAGGTGGAACAGGACCTGCTCATGGAACTCTAGCGACAACAGTTACTCCTGGTCCATGGCATTTAGAAAAAATGATTCAATCAGCAGATGCCTTCTCAATGAATTTAGCTTTTGCTGGCAAAGGCAATAGTTCTCTACCCTTACCACTTGAAGAACAGGTAATTGCAGGGGCAAGCTCACTTAAGTTACATGAAGATTGGGGCACAACTCCTGCTGCAATCGATAATTGCTTAAATGTTGCAGACAAATATGACATTCAAGTAATGATACATACTGATACATTAAATGAAAGTGGCTTTGTCGAAAATACTATTAAAGCAATTAATGGAAGAACTATTCATGCATTTCATACTGAAGGAGCTGGTGGAGGGCATGCCCCAGATATCATTAAAGTATGTGGAGAAAAATATGTTATTCCTTCATCAACTAATCCTACTAGACCTTATACCATTAATACTGTTGAAGAACATTTAGATATGCTCATGGTGTGTCATCACCTTGACAAATCTATTCCTGAAGATGTTGCCTTTGCTGAAAGTCGTATTAGAAAAGAAACGATTGCTGCAGAAGATATTCTTCATGACATGGGTGCATTTTCAATTATTGCATCAGATAGTCAGGCTATGGGTCGTGTGGGAGAGGTTATTATTAGAACATGGCAGACAGCCCATAAAATGAAAGTACAACGAGGGCAGTTAAAAGAAGAAAATGGAGATAATGATAATGTACGAGTAAAAAGATATATAGCTAAATATACTATCAATCCTGCTATAGCTCATGGAATATCTGAAAATATTGGAACGATTGAAAAAAATAAAAGAGCTGATATTGTAATTTGGGATCCAGCATTTTTTGGAGTAAAGCCTGAAATTATCTTGATGGGTGGAAGTATTACCTGTGCCCAAATGGGTGATCCTAATGCATCAATACCGACCCCCCAGCCAGTTTATTCAAGACCTATGTTTTCTTCTTTTGGAAAATCTCTTGAAAAATCTTCTGTTATATTTGTGAGTCAAATATCTCTTGATAGAGATATGCATAAGAATTCAGGAATTAATAAATCATTATTGCCAGTAAAGAATATTAGAAACATTTCAAAAAAAGATATGATACTAAATAATTATTGTCCAAAAATAGAAGTGAATCCTGAAACGTATGAAGTATTAGCTGATGGAGAACTTATCACATGTGAACCTGCTGAAACCTTACCATTAGCACAACGATACTTTTTATATTAAAATGGAGACATCCTTTAAAGTCATCGATGGTAATGAAAAAAATAAAAAATTACTTGATAATATTTCTTTATCATACGAGGATAGGTTTATTCGGAGAAAAAAATTAGTTACTGATAATGGTACTGAATTTTTAGTTAATTTAAAAGAGACCATAAGCGTTGATGAAAATCAATTCTTTGAACTAGAAAATGGGAAATTGATAAAAATTATTTCGAAAGAAGAAAATCTAATTGAAATTAAGGGCAAAAATCTTAAACAAATCATTTGGCACATAGGCAATCGACATTTACCATGTCAAATTGAAGAGACAAGAATTCTAATACAAGAGGATTCTGTAATTTTAGATATGATTTTAAAACTTAAAGGAAGTATAAATAAAGTTTTTGAAAAATTTAAACCAGAAGGTGGAGCTTATGGTTTAGGTCGAACTCATAGTCATAAACATTAAAATGAATAAGATTAAAGATCCTTTACAAATATTACAAATTTGGTTTTCATCTTCATTTCCTGTTGGATCTTATGCATACTCGCATGGCTTAGAAGCTATAATAGATAATAAACTAATTAAGAATAAAGATGATGTTGAGGAATTTTTAAACGCACTTCTTTTTAATGGTACACTAAGAAATGAATATATTTTTATTAAATCTATTTATGAAGGAAAAGAAATTAATGATCTTATGCTATCAAGTGCTTCATCAAAAGAAAGACAAATAGAAATGATTGATATGGGTAATTCATTTCGAAAAATTATGAAACAAAGCTGGGACTTTGAATTACCTGAAAATACCGCATTTACTTATTGCTTAACTAAAGCAGCAATTCATTTTAATATAGAGTTTGAATATTTAATTAAATTTTACCTTCAATCATTTATTTCTAATTTAATAAATGTTTGTGTAAAGCATATTCCCATTTCTCAAAAAGATGGACAAAAGTTAAATGTAATTTATATTAATAAAATACAGGATTTTTTGCAAGAATCAGAAAAATTGAGTCTTGAAGATATAGGATCAACGTTTTTTATTGGAGATTTATTTAGTATTAAACATGAGAATTTAGAAACAAGGATTTATTTAACATGAATACTATCAACGGACCTTTAAAAGTTGGTATAGGTGGAGGAATAGGAACTGGTAAAACTAGTTTAACAGAAGCACTTTGTCGTCATTTATCCAAAAAGATTTCTATGGCCGTTATTTCAAATGATATTTACACCATAGAAGACGCTGAATATTTAATGAAAGCCCAAGTACTACCTATGGAAAGAATTAAAGGAGTAGAAACTGGAGGATGTCCTCATACAGCTATTAGAGAAGATTGTTCGATTAATTTATTAGCTGTAGATGAAATGATAAAAAAATTTCCTGATCTTGAACTAATATTAATTGAGTCTGGAGGAGATAATTTAGCAGCGACATTTAGTCCTGAATTGGTCGATTTAACAATTTATATGATTGATGTTGCTATGGGAGCAGATATTCCCAGAAAGAAAGCTCCAGCGATTAAAAAATCTGATTTATTAATAATTAATAAAATAGATTTAGCACCATATGTTGAGGTAAATTTAAATCAAATGAAAATTGATGTTGAAAAAGCTAGAAATGGCTTACCATATATTTTTGGTGAAATGAAAAAAAACAAAGGTATTGATAAGATTTCTGAATTCATAGTTTCTCATGGTGGTTTGTAATTTATTATTAATATAATGGTGGGTGCGACAGGATTTGAACCTGTGACCCCTGCCGTGTCGAGGCAGTGCTCTACCGCTGAGCTACGCACCCTAATGATTTATATGATATATCTACTTCAATGTTAAAAGTCCTTAGTAATATTTAAGTTTTATTACAATTAATATAAAATAAGAAATTATTTATTTTCCTCTTGAATTATTAATTTTTTTATAATAGAAACTTTTTTAATCGTTCATCTTTAGAAATTTATTTTTAAAGACGGAAGTAGACGAAAGTTGAAGGAACGCATGCAAAGTTATAAAATCGTTCAATTCTCATAAATATTTGAGAATCGGAAGTAGGTTTATACCGAAGGAACGCGGATCTTATTATTATAATTTCCATAGCTACGCATGAAAAGTAACGCATGACTAGTGGTTAGTTATGTTTAGTGAACTTTATTATGGAGAATAATAATGAATAAATTTTCTTTTTTTGGTTTATTTATAGGCTCTACTTTACTATCTTCATCTGCTTTTGCAGCAGTTGATCCAGAAGTTTCCTATATTTTAAACACTCTCTTATTTTTGATAGGAGGTTTTTTAGTAATGTGGATGGCAGCTGGTTTTGCCATGCTAGAATCAGGATTAGTTACATCCAAAAGTGTTGCTACAATAGCTGCAAAAAATATAGGCTTATATTCTATTGCTGGAATAATGTTTTGGTTTATTGGATATAACTTAGCATACGGTATCCCTGAAGGAGGGTTTATTGGTACTTTTCTTCCTTGGAGTGATGCAAGCTCAATAGAAACAGGATATTCAGATGGTTCTGACTGGTTTTTCCAAATGGTTTTTTGCGCAACAACCTGTTCTATTGTTTCTGGAACAATGGCAGAAAGAATTAAAATTTGGCCATTCTTTTTATTCTGTGCAATCTTAGCTGGCATTATTTACCCAATTGAAATGGGATGGCAATGGGGTGGAGGTCATCTTGCAGCTGCTGGTTTTTCTGACTTTGCTGGCTCAACATTAGTTCATAGTGCTGGAGGTGCTGCAGCTCTTGCAGGAGCAATACTTCTTGGCCCAAGACTTGGGAGATTTACTGAAA
>CACJSL010000025.1 GCA_902596065.1 uncultured Alphaproteobacteria bacterium
ACAAATAAATGATAAAAATTTTGATATACCTAAAGATAATTTAGTAAGTGTTATAATTGGAGGTGACAATAATCATTATACATTTAGTAAAAAAGAAATTGAGAAATTAACTGAAAAAATTATCAAATTGAAACAACAAAATCCTAAATTTAATTATTTAATTATTACATCTAGACGTACTAATGAAGATATGAAAATAAATTTAAAAAATAACCTTAAAAACATAGAAATAATTTGGGAGGATAGAAATAACAACCCATATATTTTTGCTCTGAAATATTCTAATTTTTTTATAGTTAGCTCAGATTCTACATCTATGATTTCAGAATGTGCAATTACTGAAAAACCTATTTATGTTTTTCACTTACCATTTAAAAGAAAAAGTATAAGAATGGAAAAATTCCATGACCAGTTTGAAAAGATGAATATAACAAAGAAATTAACAGACCTTGGAGAATTAATCCCCTGGTCTTATAAATCTCTTAATGAGTCAAAAAGAATCGCTGGTATTATCAAAAAAAGAATTATAAAAGAAATTGATGAATCTTAATAATACTCAAGAACATGTTGAACCTTTCAAACATTGGGAAATTTCTAATTGCTTAGATGATAAATCTTTAAATGAAATATGCTTAGCAAGTATACCTGAGGGAGATAGATCATATGATGGAACTAGAGCAGCAGATCATTCTGGCCAGGGTGTTGATGGAAAGCTTAGACTTTTTGTATCTAAAGAAAATAAAGATAGTTTTCCTTATTTAACAAAAATAATTAATGATCTTCAAAATAAAGAATTTTATAATAAAATTTCTAATATTATTGAAAAAGATTTATCAAATTCTTATGTAAGACTTGAAATTATAGCAGATAAAAAAGGTTTTTGGCTTAAGCCTCACAAAGATATTCCTGAAAAACTTGTAACAATGATGATATGGGCAAACCCCTATAAAGAATCAGAAGAGCTTGGAACTGATTTATATAATAATGATTTTCAAATAGTAAAAACAGTTAAATATAAACATAATTCAGGATATTTTTTTTCTTCAGGTAATGATACTTGGCATGGTTTAGAATTAAAAAAAATTAAAAAAGAGAGAAGATGCATTCAAATTAACTATGTAAGTTTTGAAACAGATTGGCCTGTTATAAAATAAAGCCTATACTTGTTATTTATTTAATGATTATTATATTTATTTAATGAAAGAAAAAATTAATATCGAAGTACTAATTATTGGTTCTGGGCCAGCTGGTTATACTGCAGCAATTTATGCTGCGCGAGCAAACCTTAGGCCACATTTAGTTTCTGGTTTAGAACCAGGAGGACAATTAACAATCACTACTGATGTTGAAAACTATCCTGGGTATGGAGACACTATTCAAGGACCTTGGTTAATGGAAGAAATGAAAAAACAGTCTTTAAATGTAGGTACTATTATCCATAATGATTTGGTAACAGAAGTAGATTTTAATTCTTATCCCTTTATTTCTAAAACTGACTCAGGATTAATTTTTGAAAGCAAAACAGTTATAATATCTACAGGTGCCCAAGCAAGATGGCTTGGTATTAAAAGTGAAGAAAAATTTAAGGGATATGGAATTTCAGCTTGTGCGACTTGTGATGGATTTTTTTTCAAAGATCAAAAAGTGGCTGTTATTGGAGGTGGTAATAGTGCAGTAGAAGAAGCACTTTATTTAACTAATTTTGCTTCAAAAGTAACATTGATTCATAGAAGAGACGAATTAAGGGCTGAAAAAATCTTACAAGATAGACTTTTCAAAAATCCAAAAATTAATGTCATATGGAATAAAACAATAAAAGAGTTTATTGGAAATGATAAAAAGCCATCTTTGGAATCATTAGTTCTAAAAGATACTAAAGATAACTCAGTATCAAAGTTAAGTGTAAATGGTGCATTTGTTGCCATAGGTCATGATCCTTCAACTTCGTTATTTATAAATAAAGTTCAAATGGATAAAGATAACTATATTATTACTAAACCAGATAGTACTGAAACAAGTATAGAAGGAATATATGCAGCTGGTGATGTGAAAGATAAAATTTATAGGCAAGCAGTCACTGCTGCTGGTATGGGATGTATGGCGGCTTTAGAAGCTGAAAAATTTATAGCTAGTAAAAAATAACTAACCTTGTCTAGCTTTCATTCTGGGATTTTTTTTATTTATTATGTAAATTCTTCCTTTTCTTCTAACTAATTTACAATCTTTATCTCGATTTTTTGCAGATTTTAAAGAACAACGTACTTTCATAATAAAAATGCTATTAAATTCTATGCATACTTTTGTCAAATATATATTAATTATAATTATATGAGAAAACTTCACATTCCAGGAAGGTCTAATGTCATTGGCATGAATGGTTTAGCGGCAACTTCTCAACCCTTAAGTACTCTAGAGGCAATAAATATACTGAAAAAGGGAGGGAATGCTATAGATGCCGCCATAGCTGCTTCAGCCGTTCAATCTGTAATAGAGCCTAATTCAACTGGAGTAGGAGGTGATTGTTTTGCATTAATAGCATTAAATAATCAAAATCCTATCGCTGTAAATGGTTCTGGTATTTCACCTAAAAAAGCAAATTTAGAATATTTCAATAAAAATAAAATAAAAAAAATTAATCCAACAAGTCCTCATTCAGTTAATATTCCTGGTGCAGTTCATGCATGGTATAAAATGCACCAAAAATTTGGAAAACTAGATTTTAAAGAATTATTTATTGTAGCAGAAAATTATGCAAGAAATGGTTTTCCTGTTCATGAAGTTGTAGCAAAATCATGGAGTGAAAATTTAGATAAATTAAAAATTCATCCCATAAGTAAATTTACTTTTTTAAAAAATTCTGAACCATACAAGTTTGGTGAAATTCACAAAAATGAAAGTTTAGCAAACACACTTAATACTATAGCTAACAAAGGTGCTGAAGAATTCTACAAAGGATACATTGCTAGAGATATTGTAGATTCTTTAAATGCTATAGGAGGACTCCATGGTCTAGAAGACTTTTATGCTCAAGATACAATATTTTCAGAAAGCTTAAACTATAATTACAAAAATTTAAATTTACACCAATGTCCTCCAAATGGTCCTGGGATAACAGTTTTAATGATGATGGGCATTTTAGAAAATTTTGACTTTACTAATACAAATCCAATGAGCTCTAAAAGATTTCATTTACAAGCTGAAGCAACAAAAATTGCCTATGAAGAAAGAGAGAGGAAAATAGGAGATCCTAAATTTAGTAATTATGACTATTTAGAATTATTAAATAAAAATTACCTAAACTCCCTTTCCTCGAAAATATTAATGAACAAAATATATAATCCAAAAAATTATAGTATCACTGCTCATCCAGATACAGTGTATATAACAGTCGTAGATAAAGATCAAAATGCTGTATCTTTTATTAACTCTATTTGCTTTGCTTTCGGAAGTGGAATTACTACCAATAAAACAGGTATTCTTCTCCAAAACAGGGGAGTAAATTTTAGACTAGAAGAAAATCATCCAAATGTTATTGAAGGAAATAAAAGACCTCTTCACACCATTATACCTGGATTAGTTTTGGATAAAGAAAATAAAGTAATTTTATCATATGGTGTAATGGGTGGGCAGTATCAACCAGTTGGTCATTGTCATTTCTTGCAAAACTTTTTTGATTTTGGACTGTCTGTCCAAGAGTCAATTGATTTGCCTAGAGCTTTCAATTTAGAAATGAAATATAAATTAGAAAAATCTATATCCAATGAAATATTTAAAGAACTTAAAAACCTTGGTCATAATGTATCCTATGCTAATAATACTCATGGAGGCGGTCAAGCAATTTATATTGATAGACAATCAGGTACTTTAATAGGGGGGTCTGATTCAAGAAAAGATGGTTGCGCTATAGCTTATTAAATTTTGCCAAAAGTATCATTATATTGATTATTAACTCTTACAAATGTTGTACATTTACTTAATTGTTTTAATGTTGGGGCGCCTACGTAGGTACAGCTACTTCTAACTCCTCCCAGTATATCTTTAACTGTTGTTTCTAAATTTTCTCTTAGAGGTATAGAAACCTTTTTGCCTTCAGAAGATCTATAATCTGCGAGGCCTCCATAATGTTTAGTGTTAGCTTCTTCTGAGCTTGAGCCATAAAATTCTATAAAATTTTGACCGTTCTTACTAATTACTTTTCCCCCTCCTTCTTTATGTCCCGCCAGCATTCCACCAAGCATTACAAAATCAGCTCCTCCTCCAAAAGCTTTTGCTACATCTCCTGGACATGTGCATCCTCCATCTGCTATCATATGTGCCCCAAGTCCATGAGCTGCATCAGCACATTCAATTACTGCACTTAATTGAGGGTAGCCTACTCCAGTCTGTATTCTTGTTGTGCAAACACTTCCAGGGCCTATACCTACTTTAACTATATCTGCACCACTAAGAATTAATTCTTGAGTCATATCTGCTGTTACAACATTCCCCGCAATAATAGTTTTAGAGGGATATTTATCTCTTACAGATGAAACAAATTTACTAAAATTTTCAGAATATCCATTTGCTACGTCTATACATATAAATTGAATATAAGTGTGTTGACTAATAATTGAGTTTAATCTTTCATAACTTTTTTCACTTGTGCCACAACTTAAAGCTATATAATTAAAAATATCTTTAATTTCTGAAAATGCACTAATTGATTCCAGATTATGTTGTTTGGTCAATGCGGTAACAATATCAAATTTTGATAAACTTTTTGCAACTTCAAGTTCGCCGACGCCATCCATGTTAGATGCCATTATGGGTATGCCTGTCCACTCACGGTTTGAATACTTAAATTGATATGTTCTTGAAAGGTCAACTTCTTTCCTGCTTTTCAGAGTACTTCTTTTTGGTCTAAAAAGAACATCAGAGTAGTCTAGCTTTATTTCTTCTTCAATTCGCATAGCAGAAAGGGTTTATTTAAGTTATTATTACATATATCCTAATAAATTATTTATTTAATACAACAATATTAAACTAATTTTATGAAGCTAAATAAGTTAATAAATAAAGAAAAAAATGAATTTGACAGAATCTTTATAAAGTTTCTCAAATCTCATTTATCCAAAGAAGTTCTAGCAAAAGCAATGATTTATGGATCAATAAATGGAGGAAAAAGAATACGCCCTTTTTTAGTTTCAACCTTTTCTAAAATATCAAAAATTAGAAAAAATAACTATATGAGAATCTCTTTTGCTATCGAATCTATTCATTCATATTCATTGATTCATGATGATTTACCAAGTATGGATAATGATGATTATCGAAGAGGTAAATTAAGCACTCATAAAAAATTTAATGAAGCTATTGCCATTCTTGCCGGAGATGCTCTACATGATTTAGCTTTTGAAATTTTATCTGATGCTCAAACACATCCTAGCTATAAAAAAAGAATGCTCATAATTAATGAACTTGCCAAAACACTAGGCTCAAAAGGACTTGCAGGAGGACAGTCATTAGATCTACTCTATGAAAATAAAAGTATAAGTACTTCAAAAATAATAAATATGTATAAAATGAAAACCTCAGAGCTTTTTAGTTTTTGTTGTGTTGCTCCTTTTATACTAGCTAACAAAAGTAAAAATGAAATAAAATTTGCTTATGATTTTGGTCAAATATTTGGATTATTATTTCAAATTACTGATGATTTATTAGATAATGAAAAAGACTTTAAATCACTAGGAAAAACTCCTGGAAAAGATAAAAAGCAAGGCAAGAGTACTCTTTCATCATTAAAAAATAAGGAAAAAATAAAAAATTTCTGTATCAAAGAAATAAAAAAATTTGAAAATAAAAATAAAAAATATTTATTAAAAAATAAATTGCTTAAAAGTATTATTTATTACAATTTAGATAGATTTAATTAATCATTAATTTCTTAGATAAAAAAATTCCCATAGCTGCAGAACTACCAGTGAGCAAACCTCCCCAAGTCGTATCAACTAAAACAACATAAGCTGACCAATTTTTAACAGTCGCCATATTTGTAAAATTATATGTTCCGTATGCAACTATACCAAAAATAAAACCAGTCCAAAACGCATGAAAAATTGATTCTTTTTCTAAAGCTGGTTGAATAATAATAACCATTAGACCTAACATATAAATCAAATAAAAAATAACAGCTGCCCATAAAATAGGCTTATCTAAAAGCAAAGAACCTAATTGAGGTCTATAAAAAACTTTTACAGAATAAGAAAGCCATAAAATATCTATTATTAAAAAGATTAAAGAAGCAAATAAGAATGAACTGATAAGTATTTTCATATGTTTTATTTAGAGTTATATATTTATATTGCAAGAATAAATATATAGAATTAAAAAAAAATTTAAGATTAGTTTTATTACAGTGAAAAACAAAATCGAATTTAGAACTATTGTTTTAGCAAGCTTCGTTTTGCACATTTTAGCAAGTTTTTTAAGTTCTGGCTGGTATAACCCAGATGAGCAAACATGTATTTTAGAATATGTAAATTTCAAACTAGGAATATCTTCTAATCCTTGTTTTTTAAATATAGAAATAGAAAATCAAAAAGTTGAGGATTCAAGTTTAAAAATAAGATCTTGGTTACAGCCTTTTTTTTACTTTTTGTTAACAAAAATTTCTTTATTTTTAAATATTAATAATCCATTTGCAATAACATATGTACTGAAAATTGTATCATCAATGATAGGTTTTTTTTCCACATATTATTTTTTTATTAAAACAGAAAATCACTTTAATAATAAAATTTCTAAGAGAATTTACTTGTACTCTTCATTTTTAATTTTCTATTTAGCATTTTTTCATGCCAGAACATCTGCAGAAAATTTTGGAATTTCATTTTTAATAATTGGTTTAGGTTATTATTTTTCAAATAATATTAATTTTAAAAATTTTAATTTTTTTTACTTAGGTCTTATTTTCGGCTTATCATTTATATTTAGATACAATTTGGGTGTAACAATTTTTTGTATCTTAATTTATATAACAATTATTCATGATAATAAATTAAACATAAAATTTGCTAAAATTTTTTATTTATCAATAGGCATTTTAATTATATGTTTTTTTGATTTTTTAACTGCCTTATGGGGATTTAATGAAATACAAAACTTAAAAATTGAAAAATTATATAGTTATGAATTTCTTTCAAATAATTTAACTTGGTTACAATTTCTTTTATGCGGAATATTCAATGATTTTTGTGGAGGAGGATCATGGAATCCAAAGCCTTTTTTATATTATTTTATATTTATTTTATTAGAATTTTTTCCTCCTTTGAGCATAATTATAATTTTTGTAATTTGTTTTTTTTGGATTAGAGGTTACAAAAACATAATTTTTTGGTCAACTTTACCTTACTTTTTAGTTCATTCACTTATTCCACATAAAGAATTAAGATTTATTTTTCCTATATTAATTTTTACTCCTTATTTTTTGGCATATTTTTTTGAGAAAATTAATTTACAAAAATTAAATATTAAAATTTTATCTGTTGTTGTTGTATGCTTTGCAATTAATATATGTGGCCTAATATACTATTCTATAACTAGTAATAACTCTGAACTTAAATTTCTTAAATATATATATTATTCTCCAGAAATCAAAAATATTGAATTTATTAATTCAAAAAAAGATATAAAATTTTATGAGTCTCTTAACCCTTTTAATATAAATAGCGTTTCAAATAATTATTATTTTAGATTTAAAAAAATTAATTTAGTAGAAGAAAAAGATGAAAATAAAGATCTAATCGTATTATGGTCACAAATAAGTTGCACTAGTGAATGTATAAAACAAGAACAAATTTCCCTAAAAAATAATAAATCAAAATATATTCTGTTTTTAAACAATAATGAAAAAAAGCAAGAAATTAATATTCATTTAAAAGTTACTGATCAAAAAAATTTATCTGAATATTTAAATGAATTAAATTTTAAAGAAAAAAAATATTTTTTAACCAAAAGCTTAAAAGTAAATGAATATTTTAAAAATAAATCTCAATGCAAATTAATAAAAAACTCTATTCCATTATGGATATTAAATATTTCTTTTAATAATATAAATAAAAGATTAGATTTTTTAAATTTATACAAATGTGAATTATAATGATAACAATTCTTATTCCTACATTTAATGAAAAAAAAAATATTTCAATTATTACAAATTCTCTTTTAGAAAATAAAGATTTAGAAAATATTATTACCAATATAATATTTATTGATGATAATTCATCAGATGGATCTGCGGAGGAGCTTAATATAGTTTCTGATAAATTTGCTAAAGTTATATCAGTTATTAGAAAAGATCAGTCAAAAGACTTGACTAAATCAATTTTATTAGGTTTGAAACTAGTTCAATCTAAATATGTATGTATTATGGATGCTGACTTACAGCATGATATAAAAGCTATTAATATTTTTTATAACTTAATTAAATCTAATAAATTTGATTTAATAATTGGAAGTAGATTTTTAGATAATTCTTTTGTGAACAATTTATCAAAAACGAGAAAAATATTAAGTAAATCTGGTAATTTGATTGGTTATACGTTTGGAATAAAAAATATAAAAGACCCCTTAAGTGGTTTTTTTATGATTAAAACATCAATTTTTAAATCTATATCAAAAAAAATTGATACTGAAGGTTTTAAAATATTATTAACTATACTTGTAATACTCAATAAGAAAATAAGAATAAAAGAAATTCAAATAAATTTTTATTCAAGAAAACATGGGCAAAGTAAACTAAAACTTAAAGTTATATTTATTTTTTTAAAACAAATTTTAAAACTTTTTTTAAAAAAAATTTTCTTAAAACTTAATTAAATTTCTTCGAATAAAAATGAATATGAAGTTTTCCATATATTTTTTTTATATAAATTTATAACAGTTGAAACTCCTTTTTTACTGATAGGATTTTGATTATTGCTAGAAACATGAGTTGATAATCCAAAAGCAGAAGTTATTGGTTCTAATCCAACTGTTATATTTTTTTCATTCCATGGATATTCTGTTCTACCTTTATTACTTACCCACATTAATAATGAAGAGAAATGATCTGGATTCCACTTATATGAAAACTTATAATTATCTAAATAGTTTTCAATTGATATACTTCCATCTATTCCACATAATTGAAATAAATCTTCAAAATTACCAGAAAAAGGTGGTTGAGATAGATCAAAAATTGTACCATCAAAACCTTCAACCTCATTAATAGATTTAAATTCTTTACCTATTGCCCCGAGAGGTCTTCCAGGTAAAAATAAACCTGGATAAGTTAATCCAAACTTAAAATTTCCAGGAAAAATTCTAATTTTATTTTTTTCTTCTGGAATATTTATCATTGGATGAAATCCTATTGGTAATTGGCAATCTTTTTTTACAGAAATATTAAGTGAACAATTTATTATTGACTTTTCATAATCTTCAATGCTTATTGTTCTCTCTAAATATTCTACATAATCATTTTCAGGATATATAATTTTAAAAGTTGCACTTAAAGATGACAACTGCTCTAAATTCCAAATATTATTTGCTGAATAACCATGAGGTTCATTGACAATATATGGCTCTTCAGAATAAGATTTTTTCCAATCTTCTGAGATATTTTCTATAGGAGTGTTTATGCCAAAAGGAACACAAGGAAAATCACCTCTTAAGTTTCTTAAAATTCCTGGGAGTTGAGAAAACTTTTTTGGATCTTTATCAGGCCATTGACATGTATGGAGAGGGGAAATAATTTTGTCTATATGATAAAATTCTGGGACCATCATACATCCCAAAAGATAAATTTTAACCTTTCCTTTTTTCCATTTTAATTCAATAAAATCACTCATTTTATTTAATATAAAATATTTATATATATATATCTAGAAATTTAAGCCTATAATAAATTATGGAAATTACAATATCTTTAATTGCTTTGATTTTGTGTTGGATATGGATAGAAAGTATTGTTATTTTATCAACAATTAACAATAAAAAAATAAAAAAAAATAATAATTTATCTTTAAATAAATTTAGATGGATTTTAAGGTTAATAACAATATTACTTTTTTTCCTTGTGATAATATATATGTTCTATTTTGAAAATGAAAAACTTAGAAAGTCAATAAGTTTTTGTTTAAATATAATAAATATTCGATGAATACTTTTTTAGTAGTTTTTGGTGCCTTCATGATTACTTTTATCGGAGTTGGAATTGGTCATGCATTTGGCTTATATCTTGTTCCTATGACTGAATACCTAAATATTGGCAGAGAGACGTTTGGCCTAGCATTTGCTTTACAAGTTTTGATTGGAGGACTTGGAGCATCAGTATTTGGAGCTTTATCTGATAAATATGGATCAGGTATAGCAGCATTTACAGGTACAATCTTTTTTCTTATTGGACTTGTATGGTTTGCAAATGTTCAATCAGCTTTTGATATAATTGCATCTCAAATTATATTTGGAATAGGCGTTGCAGGTACAGGTGTTTCAGTTGTACTTGGTGCAGTAGGCAGAAGTGCAAAAGAAGAAAATAGGACTCTATTATTAGGAATAGTTATGGCTGGTGGTTCACTTGGTCAATTTATCGTATTACCTTTAGCTACTCTTTTATTAGAATGGTATCAATGGTCTACATCATTAATTTATCTTTCAATAATTGCCTCATCTATGCTTTTATTTGCATTAGCTTTAAATTACTCTGGTAAATCTAAATCATCAATTGAAGGTACAAATCAATCATTAAGAGAAGCCTTGACTGAAGCATTTAAAACCAAAAGCTTTTTACTCTTAACTGCAGGTTTTTTTGTTTGTGGTTTTCATGTAACTTTTGTTGCTGTTCATCTTCCTGCTTATATAGCCGATCAAAATCTTCCTAACTGGGTAGGAGGTTGGGCATTAGCTCTTATTGGACTGTTTAATATTGTGGGAACTTTGCTTTTTGGATATTTAGGTGATCAAGGTTCTAAAAAAAATCTACTTGCTCTTTTATATTCTTTAAGAGGTATAGTTTTTTTATTATTTATTATGCTTCCTAAAACAGAATTAACAGTTTTATTATTTGCTTCAATATTGGGAGTTTTATGGCTATCAACTGTTCCTCTAACAAGCGGTATAATTACCGTTATTTTTGGACCATATTATATGTCAATGCTTTTTGGTATTGTATTTTTTTCTCATCAAATAGGTTCTTTTTTAGGTTCATGGTTAGGAGGTAAATTTTTTGATACCTATGGATCTTATGACATAATGTGGTGGTCTTGTGTAATTTTAGGTTTTGCATCTGCTTTAATTCATCTCCCAATTAAAGAAATCTCTGTTCCACGACTATCAAACAAAAAAGCAGTTATTTAATTAAGTATTATGACTAAGATTAAATGCATTTGTGGAAAATGTGAATTACACCTGAATGATGGAAAAATTTATTATTCATTATTTTGTGGTTGTGAAGACTGTAGACAAGCAGCTAAATGGGGAGGTAGAAAAGGTGGTAAATCCCCAGAAAAACTACAAAAATTAATCTATATGAGATCAGATATTTCTAAAGTTAAAGGAAAAAAATTTATGAAAGCATATCAGCTGAGAAAAGATGCGAGATCTACAAGAGTTTACTGCATTAGTTGTTATTCAATATTAGGTATTGATCATCCCAGTTATGATAATAATGTTTTTATGCTCATTCCTTTTTTATGTAATGCAGACTTTGATACAACTATAAAACCAATAGCTGGAATTTTTATGGATGACTATCAACATGAAATACCTAAAAAATTATTAAATAATATTTTAATCTATAATAATTTTAAAAATAAAGAAAAAGAAAAAAAGCTTGATTTTATTTTATCAAACCTAAAACCTACTTATAAAAATGCAAAAGGTAAAAGTTTGCAAAATTTAATTAAAGATTTGGGGAA
>CACJSL010000026.1 GCA_902596065.1 uncultured Alphaproteobacteria bacterium
CCATATTAGTATTTCCTTCTGAAACTAGTTTATTATTAATAAACAGTTTAACTTCTTGATCACTTAAATTAATTATATTTTGATCAAAAATAGTATTACTCCTGATCCAATACTCCGACGCCCCATTAGTAACAATTAAATTTTTTATACCAACTTCTTTAATATTTTCACCAAAACGAAAATCTACAATTTCTATTGAAGGTAATATACCATCGAATATTTTTGATGAGTCATCAAAATTAAAAGGAGCTTCGTTAATATTTATATCCGATTTAAGTCTAAAAGATATTTCTGGCTCTATATAGGGTTTGTAAAAATTTGTAGATTTAAGAGTGCATCCACTTATGTTTGAATATTTAGAAAATAAATTACCATAAAATGGTTCAAATATATTAATTTGTTTTTGAGCTATAAAATGATAATATTGAATTATTCTATGATGATTATTGTAATTGGAATAGAATAAATGAATATAAAGATTTTTTATTTAATTCAAATCTTCCATCTATTGCATCACAATTAATGATTTCTAAAAAAGTTAATCTTTTTCATGAACATGTATTAATCAAAGAAAAAGGATCTAGAAAAAAAACACCATGGCATCAAGATCAATCATATTATTGCGTTAATGGAAAACAAAATATTAGTTTTTGGTGTCCTTTAGACGTTATAAAAAAAGATACATGTCCAGAATATATTTCAAATTCACATAAATGGACTAAACAATTTTTACCAACTAAATTTTTTGGTAATAGTTATGATAAACTCGATAGTGAATTTGAAAAGATACCTGATATAGAAAACAATAAAGAAAATTATTCTATTGAATCATATGAGTTAAACCCTGGTGATGCGATAGCTTTTAATTTCGCTACAGTGCACGGAGCTCCTGAAAATAATAGTGATAACAAGAGAAGAGCTTTTTCAGCAAGATATACCGGTGATGATGCAACATATATAAAAAGAAAAGGTGAGATGTCCCCTCCTTTTCCAGAATTAAAACTTAAAAATGGAGATCCTTTAGACTGTGATACTTTTCCTTTGATTATAAAATAAATTATTTATCTTTTATTAAATAAACAAATATTATTGAAGTTAAAAACATAATTAAGCTATAGGTTGCTGCTGGAATAATAAAAGGACCTCCACCAAATATACTATCAGCAACAAAAATTGCTATTGTTCCATTTTGAAGTCCTAATTCAAATACAAAAGTTTTTGCTTTTTTTATTGATGATGCAAAAAATTTTCCTATGTAAAATGCAATAATCATCATTAAGATATTTAAAATTAATGTAATTAATCCTGCTTGTTTGAAATAATTCATGACATCAGATTGATACTTTATAACCGCACCAATAATAACTAATGCTAATAATACAATTGATATAACTTTTGCTTTAGATTCAAAATTTAAAGCAAAAGAATTAAAAAAACTATTTACTAGCATTCCTAAAATAGTAGGAACTGTAACAATAGCAAAAAGCTCTAATGATTTTTGCAAAATAGAAACATCAATTTTTGTGCCTACAAAATAACTATAAGAATAAACAGCTATAAAAGGAATTGTAATTATACAAATTAGACTTGTAAGAGCTGTTAAAGATATTGAAAGAGCTACATCTCCCTTTGCTAAAGATGTAAAAAAATTTGAAGTAGCGCCACCAGGTACAGCAGCTAAAATCATAACACCAACAGCTAATTCAACAGGTAAATTAGGGTAAAAAATAATCAAAATAAAAGCAACAATTGGCAAAATAATTATTTGAGAAAATAAACCAATTATTAAATCTTTAGGTTGAGTAAATATTCTTGTAAAATCTGAAATCCTTAAATTTAAACCTAAAGAAAACATAATAAATGCTATAGCTAAAGGTAAAAATACTGAAGAAATTAAACCCATAGTTATTATTATCACCAGATTCTAATATTTTTAAAAAAAAATGAATATTTCTGAAAAAATCTTATATTATGTAAATAAATGAATATAAAAAAAATTAATAAGGACAAAATAGCAGCATGGGCTGTACATGGATTTACGGCTTCTGGTGCTGTATTAGGTTTTTTGGCCATTATTTCAATTTTTAATAATGATTTAGTAGGAGCATTTTTATGGCTTGGATTAGCATTATTAATAGATGGTTTAGATGGATCCTTAGCTAGAAAAATTGGAGTAACTGATAAAACTCCAAATATAGATGGGTCAGCATTAGATTTAGTAATAGATTATTTAAACTATGTAATTATTCCTGCATTAATGATCTATTGGTTTCAATTTGTTCCACCAGGTTGGGAAATATATATACCTGCAGGAATTGTTGCAGTATCTTTATATACCTTTGCAAATATTAATATGAAAACTTCAGACTATTATTTTTCTGGATGGCCCGCAATTTGGAACATTTTAGTCTTATATTTTTATATTTTAGGAACTAATTTATGGATTAATTTAATTGTTATAATAATTTTATATATATTAACTTTTGTGCCTATAAAGTTTGTGCACCCATTAAGAGTTAAAAACCTAAGAAACTATACAATATTTGCCACTGTTTTATGGGGTGCATCAACTTTAAAATTAGTCACTGCTAATCCAAATATTAATTTATTTTTAGAAGAAAAAATTGTAATGGCAATTTGGATATTATGTAGCATATATTTTGCTTCTTTATGTTTTACTAAATCAATCAAGGATGAATAATTTTTTAGAATCAATAATTAAAAGAGACCCTGCAGCAGGAAATAAATTAAATGTTATTTTAAATTATCCAGGAGTGAAAGCTGTTTTTTTTCATTTTATTGCAAATAAACTTTGGAATATGAACTTAAAAATTATTGGAAGAATGGTATCTCAATTTAGTCGATTTTTAACAGGTATAGAAATTCATCCAGCTGTAAAAATCGGAAAAAATTTTTTTATTGATCATGGTTTAGGGGTTGTATGCGGTGAAACAGCTGAAATAGGAAATAATGTAACTATTTATCATGGTGTAACTTTGGGAGGAATTTCTCCTGCTGAAAACTCTCAAGAACAAATAAATGTTAAAAGACATCCTACAGTATCAGATGATGTAATTATAGGTTCTGGAGCACATATATTAGGCCCAATTACAATTGGTAAAGGAGCAAGAATTGGAGCAAATACAGTTATACTGAAAGATGTTCCAGAATATGCGACTATGGTCGGTAATCCAGCAAAAAATATAAGTACCAATAAAGATACATCATTCAAACCTTACGGAGTGAGAGATTTTGAAAAAAAATAATATTATTGATTTAATAGGTAATACTCCTCTAATTAGATTAAATTATGCATCTGAAATTACTGGATGTGAAATATATGGTAAAGCAGAATTTTTAAATCCAGGAGGTTCTATAAAAGATAGAGCTGCCTTAGCAATTATAAATAATGCAGAAAAAGAAAATAAAATAAATAAAAATGGATATATAATTGAAGGAACTGCTGGCAACACAGGCATAGGATTAACACTAATAGCTAATGCTAAAGGATACAATTCTGTAATTGTTATGCCAGAAACTCAGACAAAAGAAAAAAAAGATTTATTAAAATCAATGGGTGCTGATTTAAGATTAGTGCCTGCTAAACCATATAAAGATCCTGGTAATTATGTAAAATATTCAAAAACTTTAGCAGATGAATATATTCAAAAAACTAATGGAAATGCAATATGGGCAAATCAATTTGATAATATTGCAAATATGCTAGGACATTACAATTCAACAGGAAAAGAAATTTTGGAACAAACAGATGGAAAAATAGATGCGTTTATTTGCTCTTCTGGTACTGGAGGTACAATCGCAGGTGTTGGTAAAGCTTTAAAAGAATTTAATAAAGATATAAAAATTATTTTAGCTGATCCAAAAGGCTCAGCGCTATACAATTATATTAAATCTAAAGAATTGATTATGGAAGGAAGTTCTATAACAGAAGGAATAGGATCTTCTAGAGTCACGGCTAATTTTGCAGAAGCAACAATTGATGATGCATATTCAATAGATGATAAAGATGCAATTCCACTAATATTTAAATTAATTAAAAATGAAGGTTTAAATTTAGGTACAAGCTCAGGAATTAATATAGCTGGAGCAATAAAATTAGGTAAAGAAATTGGTCCAGGAAAAATAATAGTAACTATATTGTGTGATCTAGCTGATAGATATAAAAGTAAATTATTTAATAAAGAACTATTAAAAGAAAAAGATATACCAATACCTGAATGGCTTTAAAGATATTGTTTTAAATTTGGTTTAAAATAATTTGGACCTTTCATTACTTTACCAAATTCATTATATATAGGCTTTCCATCTTCTGAAAGCTTACTCATATTACTTCTATGAACTTCTTTAAAACATTTGTCTAAATCAATACCAAAAGCTACTCCAGCCCCATAGGTTACAACTAAAATATCCGTTAATGCATCAGCTACTTCAATTAAATCATTTTCATTTATAGCGTCTTTAAGTTCATTAAATTCTTCATCAATAAGTTTTTTTCTTAACTCTACAATTTTTTCATTTGGAAATTCAGCTTTATTTTTTACTTCTTGACCAAAAGTAGTCATAAATTCTTTTACTTTTTCAAAGTTAGTCATCCTGCATGCCTTTCTTTCTTTAATTATTTATAAAAAATATCGTTATAGGTAACAACAATAAAGAGAAAAGATATTATTGTTATCCCCACTGCTAAATATACTCTGGTTACAAATTCAGGTAAGGAATTAGAAAAAATTCTTCTTATTATAAAATATACAATATGCCCTCCATCTAATAAAGGTATTGGAAGAAGATTAAAAATACCGACAAATAAAGAAATTACTATAAATAAAAATAAAACACCTCTTACCTGATCAAGCATCATTTGATCTGCATTTTTAACTATACCTATGGGGCCAGCTAATTGATCTCCTAAAGTATTGTCTTTGTATGATTGTTGTAAGAAATTAAATGAAGCATAATAATATGTGGGAATAAAAAATAAAGAATTTTTAATTGATTTAGAAAAATTATACTTATCTATTATTGGCTCTTTTGGAGAAGATATTCCAATAATAAATTTATTTAATTCTTTATTAAAAGATAAATCAAAATTTTTATTAATAATTTTATTATCTCTTTCAATTAAGATATTAATGTTTTTTTCATTACCTATAGCTTGAGGAATATCTGAAAATTCTAAAATTTCTGAATTATTTATTTCAATTATCTTATCTCCTTCTCTTAAATCATTCATATATGCAGGTGAATTCTCCATTACTGAACCAATAATTGGTAAAAAATTCACTATTCCAAAAAAGAAAAATATAGAAAAAAGAGCTAGCCAAGCACTAACTATATTGAATACACTACCAGCTAAAAGTACGGATATTTTTTGAAAAAGAGACAGAGATTGAAATGAACCTTCTTCTTTGGAATTATTATTAGAAAATATTGAATCTAAACCTTTTATTTTAACATATCCACCAAGAGGAATAGGCGCAATTTTCCATGTAGTTCCATTTTTATCAGTAAATTTAAATATAGCCTTACCAAAACCAATAGAAAAATCAGTAACTGTTGCTTTAAAGAAACGAGCTACAATATAATGACCAAATTCGTGAATCATCACTAAAACAATAAAAACAATAATAAGGTTGATGTAAATCATATTAAGAAATGTTAATTAATAAACTATGAGTACGATAAGTGAAATAGTTAACTTGAAAAAACATCCGATTATTAAATCAAATAAATATATCAGTAATTGCAATACAAAACTTGTTAATAATTCTATACTTCAATTAGATGAATTTTTAACAGATAAAAGTTTAAACCAAATACAAAAAGAAGCTCTTAAGTTAAAGAAAAAAGCATTTTACTGTTCACAAAAACATACAATATTATTAAATAAAAAAAATTCTAAAATATCAAATAAAGATCCATGTAACAGAGAAATGACAAGTGACAAAGGATGTGTTCCACATGATTTAATTCCGAAAAAATCAATATTAAATTCTCTTTATAAATCTAAAGAATTTAAAATTTTTCTAAATAAAATTTTGAATATTAAAAATATTTATCCTTACAAAGATAAACTTTCTTCTATTAATTATAATTATTATGAAAAAAAACAACAATTAGGATGGCACTTTGATAATGCTTCATTTGCAATTACATTAATGATCCAGTCTCCAAACTCAGGGGGTGTATTTCAGTACACTAATAAAGGAAGAAATTATGAAAAAAATTATTTAAATAAAAATTATATTGGCAATATTATCAATAATAAAAAAAAACCAACAAGTCTTAATGTAAAACCTGGAACTTTATTATTATTTTATGGAAGAAATTATCTACATAGAGTAACTCCTGTTAGATCAAAAAAACCAAGAATTTTAGTAACTTTAAATTATAATTTAGAAAAAGGAGTGGAATTATCTTTAAATGCTAGAAAAACATTTTTTGGCAGAATAAAATAATTTAATTAACTTAAGCAGTATTCTCAAGTTCTTCATATTCATCTAATGGAGGACAAGAGCAGAATAAATTCCTATCACCATATACATTATCTATACGGGCAACTGGTGACCAATATTTATTATTTTGAAGATATGAATGTGGGAAAGCTGCTTCTTTTCTTGAATATTTATGTTCCCATTTATCACTAGTTAATTCTTCAATAGTATGAGGTGAATTTTTTATAGGGTTGTCTAAATTATCAAATTTACCTGATCTAATTTTTTCTATTTCATCAAAAATACTTTTCATTGCGGTACAAAATCTATCTATTTCTTCTTTGGATTCACTTTCTGTAGGCTCAATCATTAAAGTCCCTGGGACTGGAAATGACATGGTTGGCGCATGAAAACCATAGTCAATAAGACGTTTAGCTATGTCTTCTTCAGTTATATCTAGTTCTTCCTTTAAAGGTCTTAAATCTATTATACACTCGTGGGCTACCATATTGTTTTTACCCTTATATAAAATTGGGAAATATGGCTCTAAAGAATGTTTAATATAATTTGCATTTAGGATAGCGATTTGAGTTGCATTTTTTAAACCAATATCACCCATCATAGATATATAAGAATACGATATAGGTAATATAGAAGCACTTCCCCAAGGAGCAGAAGAAATAGCTTCTTGATTTTGCTGAAGTCCAATTTCATTATCTATTAAAGGATGTCCAGGCAAAAAAGGAATTAAATGTTTTTTGACACCTATAGGACCCATACCTGGGCCTCCTCCTCCATGAGGTATGCAAAAGGTTTTGTGTAAATTCATATGTGAAACATCAGGTCCAAAAAATCCTGGTTTAGCGATACCCACTAAAGCATTTAAATTTGCTCCATCCATATATACCTGGGCACCTGCATCATGTATTAAATTACATATCTCGACTATACCTTCTTCAAAAACTCCATGAGTTGAAGGATAAGTAATCATTAAGGCTGCTAAATTTATACCTGCTTCATTAATTTTTTGCCTTAAATGATCAATATCTACATTTCCATATTTATCACACTTAACAATTGATACTTCCATTCCACACATTTGTGCACTTGCAGGATTAGTTCCATGTGCACTATTTGGAATTATACAAATATTTCTATTATCTTCTTTATTATTATCATGAAATTTTTTAATAGCTAAAAGGCCAGCAAATTCACCTTGAGCACCTGCATTAGGCTGCAAAGAAATACCATCAAATCCTGTTATATCTTTTAACATAGCAATTAATTCAATCATTAATTGATTATAACCTTCTCTTTGATGAGATTCTAAAAATGGATGAGCATTAGAAAAACCATTTAATGTTATAGGTAGCATTTCAGAAGCCGCATTTAATTTCATAGTACATGAACCTAAAGGTATCATTGAGCGATTAAGAGCTATATCTTTATTTTCTAATTTTTTTAAATATCTCATCATATCAGTTTCTGAGTGATAAATATTAAAAATTGGATGAGACAAAATTTCTTCATCTCTTTGTAATTTATTAGAAAATATTTCATTAGAACTAATTTCACTTTCAAGAACTTCATGATTGAGTGGTAAATTACTTTCATTAAAAAAATTAATTAAATTATCTACATCTTCTAAAGTGGTAGTTTCATCTAAAGAAATACTAAATAAATTATTATCTACCAATCTAAAGTTATTGCCTCTATCAACAGATTTTTTGAACCAATAATCAGCTTTATTTGTATCTTTAATTAACAATGTATCAAAATAATCTTTTGACAAAATTTCAAATCCTAATTTTTCCAATCCTTTTTTTAGTAATTGAGTATTAAAATGTATTGTATTTGCGATATATTTTAATCTTTTAGGTCCATGATACATTGCATATGCAGCAGATATAATTGCTAATAATGCTTGGGCAGTACATATATTACTCGTTGCCTTTTCTCTTCTAATATGTTGCTCACGTGTTTGTAGTGCCATTCTATAAGCACGTTTATTATTTCTATCAATTGACACACCTATTATTCTACCTGGAATTAATCTTTTAAATTCATTTTTAGTTGCAAAAAAAGCTGCGTGAGGACCACCAAAACCAATAGGCACACCAAATCTTTGGGCACTTCCAACAACAATATCTGCTCCAAATTTACCTGGAGATTTCATTAAAACTAAACTCATTAAATCAGAAATAATTACTGAAAGAATACCTTTCTCTTTATTTGATTTAATAATAGAATTTAAATTATGTATTTCTCCAAAAGTATCAGGATTTTGAATTAAACAGCCAAAAGTGTCATTATCAGGCTTGCTTGATATTAGAACCTTAATACCCAAAGGCTCTGCTCTTGCTTTTAATACTGATATTGTTTGTGGGTGACAAGTATTCTGAATACAAAATGTCTTATTTTTTTTGCCGTTGTTTTTATAGGCAAGCATCATAGCTTCAGCAGCTGCAGTACTTTCATCTAATAAAGATGCGTTAGCAATTTCCATTCCAGTTAAATCTATTATCATTTGTTGAAAATTCATTAACATCTCTAATCTTCCTTGGGAAACTTCAGGTTGATACGGGGTATAAGCAGTGTACCATCCAGGATTTTCTAATATATTACGTAAAATAACACTTGGAGTAATTGTTCCATAATAGCCAAGACCAATATAAGTTTTAGAAAAATTATTTTTTATTGATAATAATTGCATATTTAGTTTATTAAATTCTTCACTCATTCCAGGTTTTAAATTTAAAGAAGATTCAGATAAAATATTAGAAGGTACTGTTTTTTCTATTAAATCATCTAAAGAACTACAATTAATACTTTTAAGCATTAATTTAATATCTTCATTTCTTGGACCTATATGTCTACTAGCAAAAGTATTAAGATCGATCATTTTTCTTCTGATTTTAAAAATTCTTGATATTCAGATAAGGTCATTAAATCATTAAATTGTGAAGGTTCACTTATTTTCAATTTGAAGATCCAAGCAGTATTTTCTGGATCTTCATTAACTAAAGCACCATTATCATTTAATTTTTCATTAACTTCAATAATTTCACCATCTATAGGTGTGTATATATCTGATGCGGCCTTAACTGACTCAATAACACAAACCTCATCATTTGATGAAACTTGTTTTCCTATTGTGGGCAATTCAACAAATACAATATCTCCAAGACTTTCTTGAGCATGATTGGTTATTCCAATTGTAGCTATATCATTATCTATTTCAATCCACTCATGATCTTTAGAATATTTTTTTTCACTCATTTTAACCTCCTCTTTTATATCTATTTTGAATAAATGGTAAACTTACAATATTTAATTCTTCCCAGTTATTTCTTATTAAAATGTATATTTTATTATTAATTTCAGATTTATTTATATATCCAATTCCAATAGACGAACCCAAAATTGGTGAAAATGTCCCACTAGAAATGTAGCCAATTTGATTTTTATCAATATTATAAATTTTAGTATTAGAACGAAGCATTGTTCTAGAAATAGATTTCAATCCAACCTTTAAATTTTTAATTTTACCATTTAATTGATTAGTTAATATTTTACTTCCATTTAAACTTTCATCATTAAGTCTAGATTTATGCAAAGACCATGTTAAGTTAGCTTCTATAGGAGTTATTTTTTCATTTAATTCATTGCCATATAAACTTAGTCCCGCCTCTATTCGTAATGAATCTCGAGCTCCTAATCCGCATAATTTAATTAGTGAATTTTTTAATAATATTTCTATAAATTGATTACTTACATCATTTGGAACAGAAATTTCAAATCCATCTTCACCAGTATATCCTGTTCTACTTATTATAATTTCTTTATTTAAAAAATTAGAAGTTTTTGTTTGCATAAAAAATAGATTTTTAGATTCATTAATAAAATTAATAATTTTTTCTGAATTGGGGCCTTGTATCGCTATCAACGAATTATTAGTAAGTAAAATATAATTATTTAAATGATTAATAAATATCTCTTCATCATTTTTTTTTCTACTTGCATTATAAACAATATAAAAAAAATCCTTTTGTTTATATTGAATTTTTGAAATAATTAAATCATCTATTATTCCACCATTATTATTTAATAAAAAAGAATAGTAACATCTATTAAAATTAATTTTATCAAAATCTAAAGGAATAAATTTTGACAGAGAAATTATATTTTTTTCATCAACTGGTATTAATATTTGCCCCATATGTGAAACATCAAATAATCCAGCTGACTCTCTTACTTGAAGGTGTTCATTTAAAATGCCCTTTTGATAATTTATAGGCATAGAAAAACCTGCAAAAGGAACAAATTTTGCATGATTGTTTTTATGAAAATTATGTAAAAAAACTTTTTTTAATTCTTCTGACAGAGTTAAGTTCCTAACTTTTACCCTCTGTCATTGTACCTGAGAGTTTAGCTAAGCTTTGCCCCTTCGGTAGAGTTTAAAACTCTTTTCCAGATATTAATTACGGTCCTTTTGCCTGAGAGTTTCCGGGTCGTTGCTCCTTCGGCGCTAATCTAAATAGACTCTCCCGTTTTTTAATATTTTACATTTTTTTGAAGAATAAACAATTATTTTAGGGGAATTTTATTATTATCTTTAAGATTTTGATAAATTTTAGAAAATTCATCATAATTTTTTGTAATAAAATCAACTTTTTTAAGTATTTTAT
>CACJSL010000027.1 GCA_902596065.1 uncultured Alphaproteobacteria bacterium
TAATTTAAGCAAATTTATTATATTACTAAAAAAAGCTAGAGATTATTTAAAAGAAGTAAAAACTACAGATAACTATCAAATTAAAAAAAATAAAGAAGCTTTGAAAGATATTAAAAAGACAATTATCTTTTGTAATAAAATCAATTCAAGCATAAAGAAATATGATTGGATAAAAATTTTAGATTTTGCTCATAAAAATTTATCCTTTGATGCACAAGAAATTATCAAAGTTCAGATGATAGAAATATACCCAGGAATAGCTAATGATTTAAGTAACGATATGTCAAACTCTGATGAAATGTATTTAAAAGTTAATGAAAAAATATCATCTTTAAAAAAATTTATTGAAAAGAATTATAAATGGGCATTAAAAATAGATTTTGAAAAGAAAGAAAATTTATATTTATTTTGGTATATATCTGAAGAAAAATTAGAACCACGATTGGGTGAAAGATACAATGAAAATGGAGCAGAATTGGAACAACCTTTAGGCATAGGGAGAATGGTAAATAGCTTCTATAACTTTTTAGTTAATCATCAGAAAATAAAAAATCAAACTGTAGGAAAATTTTTACTCAGCTATCCAGAGTTCAGAGGAATTATAAGAAGAATACAAACTTTATCAGATTACAAACTTGGTGAAGTTGAAGATAATATATTGGCAAAAAATACTATGCCTATAGATATGTTAAGATTCAAATTGTCTTTTTTTGGTGCGTCTCGCTATGATCCAAAATCAACAAAATGGTTAAGAGTAAGTTTTTTTACAGGAGCTCCATTTTACAAAGAATTATCTAAACAAAACGTTGATACCTGGGGTTTTGCGACTAAGAATTCATACCAATAATTGTGGGTTATTCATTTTACGAAATATATATTACTTCTCAAAGAGCTTTTTCAGCTATGGGTTTTCCCCACGGATCTGATGAGGATGCAGCATTTATAATATCTTGGCTAGAATTAAATAATTTTAGAGGTGTTTCTTTGCTTGCTAATTCAATTAAAGAATTAGATCAAAAATACCAAGGAATATTAGATATTGAAGATTTAAGTAAAACAATAAATTTTAAAGATGAATCTATTTTGATGAAAGGATCTGGATTAATAGATTTTATGCTATCTGAAACAGTAAATAAAAAAAAGATTTCAGTGAAAATAATAAATTGTAAAAAAAGTATCTTGTTTTTACCTCTTTTATATAAAATTTCAAAAAAAATTAATTATATTACATTATCATTTTGTGACTCAAATAATAAATTAAATACATATGAATTAAAAAACAAAAAAATAATAATTAAAAATAAAAAAAATAATAAATTATTACAAAATAATGAAGTCATTATTAAAATGCAAAATAATAAAGAAAACATGAATAATATTAATAATGATAAAGTAATTTCTGAAAAAGAAATTCAAAAAAATTTATCTCGCTCCTTAGAGCCTGAAGTAAAATCTTGGAATAAAATTACTAAAATAGCTAATAAGACATTTGTACCAGAGTCTGAAGAGTCAAGAAATAAAGGAGCTGGTGGAGGTGATGCAAATGATTAGTTATAAAATAATTTAAAGAAAAGGTAATTCACATAAAGAACCATTAAAAGACTTTCCTTCTATTTCAATTTTACAAATTTCAGAAAAGTTCAAAAAAGGTTTTTTAACCATAACTATACCAATAACTTTTTTAAAATGTGGAGAATAAATTCCAGATCTTAAATCTCCTATTATATTATTATTGAGATCATAAACATTCATTGAACTACTAACATTTATAAACTTGGAATCAATTTTTATACCCATTAGTTTTTTATTAATACCCTCTGATTGAATTTTAATTAATTCATCTTTTCCTACAAATTCTACATTAGTATCTAAATTAACAAATTTATCGAAACCGCATTCGAGAGGATTGTCATTATTATCAAAATCGTTACCGCAAGATAATAAGGCACTTTCTATTCTTTCTATAAGATTGGGGTATCCTGGCTTTATATTATATTCTTTTCCAACTTCAAATATATGATCATATAGCTCTAATCCTGAACTAGTATTTTCAACATATATCTCATAACCGCCCTGCTTTGACCATCCTGACCGAGCAATTAAATGTTTGGTACCCTTAAAATCAAAATAAGCAAAATCAAAAAAATTAAGTTCTTTAATTTTATTTCCAAAAATCTTTTCCATCAATGGATATGATTGAGGACCTTGAATAGCCATAATATCCACGTTTGGTTCAATGATTTGAACCTGTAAATTATATCCAATTGCCAATCCTTTTGCATATAAAATGACATCACTGTCAGCAATTGAAAGCCACCATTTTTTTTTGTTATGTCTTAGAACAATAGGATCATTAATAAGACCACCTTTATCATCGATAACTGGACAATAATAACACCTTCCATCTTTTGAATTGGTTAAGTCTCTACATGTCATTAATTGAACAAGTTTAGCTGAATCTTTACCAGTAATTTCAACCTGCCTTTCGCCCGCGACATCCCAAAGCTGCACATATTTTTTTAGATGATAATATGCTTCTTCTAGAGATTCTCCGAAAGCTGTTGGAAGCAGCATATGATTGTATACAGTATATGAAGATACTCCCTGTTTTTCAATTCTAGAAGTATAAGGGGTACTTCTTATTCTTCTTGATTTTGCAATGGAAAATTTTTTCATTTTTTAAACTAGATGTAAGCTTCTTGGAAAATCACAAAATAATTCACATCCATTTTCTGTAACTCTAATTGATTCACTAATCTCTAATCCCCATGTGTCCATCCACATACCTGCCATTAAGTGATAAGTCACATTTGGATATAAAACAGTTTTTTCATTTTTTCGAATGCTCAAAGTATGCTCTCCCCAATCAGGAGGATAGCCTAATCCAATAGAATAACCGCACCTTGATTCTTTTTCTAAACCATATTTTTCTAATACACTCCAGAAAGCAACAGCAACATCATGGCAAGTGTTTCCAGGTTTTGTATTTTCTATTGCTTTTTCAACACCTTCATTTGTAATTTTTAAAGTTTCATCAATTTTACTATCTGGTTTACCAATGTATACAGTTCTTGATAAGGCACAATGATACCTATGTTTTACTCCACCTAATTCGATTATAGTTCCTTCATTTTCTTTAAATTTTTTATCTGTTGGAGTTAAATGAGAAGCAGAGGCAGATTTTCCACTAGCTAAAATTATATTTAACCCTGAATATTCTCCGCCTATTTGGACTTGATCATTTCCAGCTAAAAGAGTTTGTTGAATCTTGCCAGCTACATAACTTTGTTTAACGCCTGGTTTAATTTCATTATAAGCAGTTTGCATACCAGCTTGAACTAGTTTTGCACCTTCTTGCATAAATGCAATTTCAGCATCAGATTTGATATATCTAATCCAATTAACTAAAAGATGTCCATCTTTAAAATTTGCGTTTGGACATTTTGTTATTAAACGATTGTGATTTTCTGCAGTATAATAATAACTATCCATTTCAACTCCTATATTCTTTTTCTCCCATTTGTTATTAAGAATATAGTTTGCTACGTAATCATAAGGATGAGATGGAGGTGATTGAATTAAGCTTTCTGGATAACCTAAAATATTTTCCTCTTTTAGAAAAGTAGTAATTCTTGCTCCATTAGAATCTTGTTTTCTTCCAAACCAAATAGGTTCATCCTTATCTAATGCTACTATTACACCTTGTGGAACATAAAAAGACCATCCATCATAACCAGTTAAATAATTCATATTTGAAGGATCAGAAATAACCAAAATATCTAAATCTTTTTCAGACATTTTATTTTTAACTTTTTCTAATCTTGATGAATACTCTTCTTTTGTAAAAATCATATGCTCTATCTATTCATTTTAAAAAAATTGTCTATGAACTTAATTATCTTTCTAAAATTTTATAGCCAAATTGTGTAGCGGTTTCTAATAAAATCTCCCAAATCGATAATCCAAATCCTCTGGGAATAAAAAGACGATAATTGCTATCAGAATACTTTAATAATTTAATACTAACGTGATGAATAGCTGAACTTGCAGAAGAACATTCAGAAAAATTTATACTTCTTAAATCTATTGGTAAATGTCTATTGAGTAAAAGGGTTGCACTCTCTCCTGAAATAGAAATACATGTAAAAGAATGTGAAATTTCTAAAGTTGTTCCTAATTCTTCAGAAAAATTAATTTCTTTATCTATTACCCACCACTTTAAAGGCTCTATTCTCCATAAAGAAAATTTTTTTTCAACCATACCCTTATTAAATTGAGGAACATAAGGTAATTCTAATTCTTTTTTTAAAAAACTCTCTGCTTTCTCTAATGCTTCAGGCCAACATGAAATTTGTTTTATATTAATGTTATTATATTCTTTAAAACTAATATTTGTCTCATTGTTAAATGGATAATCCCCAGGAAAATAATTTGAGTCCAATGCTGAATGTCTATTATGCATGCATTCTTTTTCCTTCTGGATCAATCATATGTGGAGAGACTACTTCTAATTCCATTTGTTTGTTTCTCACAGGATCACTTCCTATTAAAGTTGTGTTATGCCATTTTTCTTTGCCACCTTGAACAAAACCAATGCCAATCCAATGACCAAGTTCAGGAGAATGTGTAACAGAAGTTATACGTCCAATACCAGAGCCTTTAATTTTATTTTTTTCACAAACAATTGTTCCAGCATCAAATGTTTCTTTTTTGTCTACTGGAAAAAATCCTACAAGTTGTTCTCTATCTTTATTTGCACTTAAAGAACCTCTGGTTCTCATTGCACTTCCAATATAGGATTTTTTTGTTGAAGCCATTTTTCCTAAACCTGCATCTTCTATAGTAACTCGACCATCAAGTTCCGCTCCTGTAACATGTCCTTTTTCAACACGAAGTGCTCCTAAGGCTTCTAAACCATATAAACATCCATTATAATTTTGAACTTCTTTCCAAATTAAATCCATCATTGAATTAGCATAATCTGAACCAATATAAATTTCATATCCAAGCTCACCTGAAAAACTTATTCTAACTATTCTACAAGGAGTACCATCTTTTAAATTAGCTGAGACAAAACCCATAAAAGGTAAATTTTTATTTTCAATCAAAGAAGGATTTTCTAAACAATTCTTTATTACATCTCGAGATCTAGGGCCTGAAATAGCAGCTGCAGCCCATTGCTCTGAAACACTTGTTACATTTACTTTTAAGTCGGTCCAACGTGTTTGTAACAGCTCTTCCAACCATGACATTACTTTTCCCGCTTGGGCAGTAGAAGTTGTCATTAGATATTCATTTTCAGATAATCTCCACGAAGTTCCGTCATCCATAACAATTCCATCATCTCTCAACATAATACCATACCTAGTTTTACCAATAGGTAGTTTAGCAAAAGCATTTGAATATACTCTATTAATAAATTCTGTTGCATCAGGACCTTGAATTGCAATTTTTCCTAATGAAGTTACATCACAAACACCTACAGATTTTCTAACAGTTGTTGTTTCTCTAATATAAGATTCACTTAAAGTTTCATTATTCTTGGGAAAATACCATGGTCTTTGATAGAGCCCTACATCTATCATTATAGCTCCATGATCTAAATTCCATTTATGCATAGGGGTGACACGTAATGGGCGAAAATGTTTACCTACATTTCTTCCAGCCAAAGCTCCAATTGAAACTGGAGTATAAGGTGGACGAAATACAGTAGTGCCTACTTCAGGTATATCCTTATCTAAAAGATCAGCCATCAAAGATAAACCAATAATATTTCCCATTTTTCCTTGATCATTTGCCATTCCCAAAGTTGTATAACGTTTTAAATGTTCAACTGAGATAAAACCTTCTCTATGAGCTAAGCGAACATCATCAGCCGTTACATCATGCTGATAATCTACAAAACTTTTTGAACGAGATTTATTATATTTAACTTCATAAAGAGGCTGTATTGGATTTGACCACCCACCTTCTTTAGGAAAAAAGTAATTTGTTTTAGATAAACCCATATGATTCATTGCATCTAAAGCTCCAGCTATACCTGATTTTATGCAATCACTTTTATTCCATATTCCTCTTGCAGAACCTATCATAGTAATATTTTCTTTTGTATCCCCTGGAAGAAAACAAAGATTTTCTGCATTCCATTTTGCCTTTACTCCTCTATGAGATAATAAATGTACTGCTGGAGACCAGCCACCTGAAATTAAAACTTGATCACAAGATATTGAATCTATTTTTGAATATGGTTGATGATTAGCATCAGCAATATCTATACTTTTTATCTTTCTTGAACCATTAATACTATATGGAACTGTTTCAAATTTCACCTGAATATTATTATTAAAATTATCTAATTTAATTTCTTTTCTAGAGTCCAAAATAATAACTTTAGCTCCAGCTTGAGATAATAAATCAGCAGTATTATAAACAGAGTCATTGTTTGTAGCGATTACAATATCTTTTCCGGTTAAAACACCATATCTATTTAAATAATGTTTAGCAGCATTAACAGTCATTACTCCAGGAATATCATTATTATTAAATGCAATGTGACGTTCCAATGAACCAGAACCAACAATTATATGTTTAGCTCTTATTGTCCAAAATCTTTGTCGAGGTATATCTTTTTTATCATAATATATATGATCAGTTATCCTTTCTATAAGGCCAATTACACAGTTATCATATAAACCAAAGGCAGTGGTTCTATTCATAATTCTGACACCTAAATCTTTAAGTTCCTGAAGAGTTTTATTTGTATCAAATTCTTTTTCAGCAATCTGGTCGCCTCCGAGAACAGAGTCTTGTTCTACTAAAATTACATCAAGTTTTTTATCAGCAGCCTCTTTTGCAGCAGCAATACCTGCAGGACCAGAGCCTACAATTAAGATATCACAAAAATCATGTGCATGTTCATAACTGTCAGGATCAGGCAAGCGAGATAATTTACCCATGCCTGCAGCTTTTCGAATAATTTTTTCAAAAAACATCCATATTGAAGTTCCGCTTCCCCACTCAAAAGGAGGTAAACCCATAAAAGTTTTATAATAAAAACCAGCTGCAAAAAAACGGCTTAAATAATTATTTATTTCTCCAAAATCAAAATTGACATTTGGAAATGCATTTTGACCTGAAGCTTCTAAACCTTGATAAAGTTCTTGGGAGGTTGCTCTTACATTTGGATCTCTTTTTTCAAAAGAACCTAATGTAACAAGAGCGCCTGATTCTTCAACGCCACAAGACATTATACCTCTAGGTCTATGATATTTAAAACTTCTTCCAACTATTTTAATATTATTTGCTAATAAAGCAGAAGCTAAGGTGTCTCCCTCATATCCAAAATAATTTTTCTTTTCCCAACTAAAAGATATAATTTTATCACGATTTATTTTTCCAAAATTGTCTATTCTTTTAGAGCTCACTTTTTTAACTCCATTAATTTTTGTAAGTCAGGATGACAAGGTTTAACACTTTTAATTTCATGTGTTATTGTTGATCTTTCTACTTCTAACCACATTCTACATCCATTAAGGTGATGCCAAGTTTCTTTTTGAAATCCTTTAATATTCTTTCGAAAAAATATTGCTTCTGTCCACTCGGCTTCAGATGCATCTAAAGAAGGATAATTTATTGATGCATCTCCTCCATAAGTAAATTCACTATGATCTCTTTCACCACAATATGGACATTTAATTCTTATCATATTAACCGTGCAACTTCGGATCAGGACCAGCACCACGTTCATCTAAATTTATGCCTTGCTCAAATCTCTTTAAATGATGATGCTGTATGTATTTATGAGGCTGTTCATTAGCTATTAAATCAGCAAAATACCAACCAGAGGCGGGACTAGCCTTAAAACCTCCATAATTCCATCCAGCATTTAAATATAAATTTGAAATTGGAGTTTTGCATATAAAAAAAGTACCGTCCATAGACATATCCATTACACCTGCCCAATGTCTTAGCAAACGAAGTCTGCCTATAGAAGGTAGAATTGCCATAGCTGCTTCTGCAACATCTTGCACCATAGGTAAGTTGCCTCTTTGCGCATAAGACTTATACCAATCTAAGTCCCCTCCAAAAACTAAACTTCCTTTATCTGATTGAGAAATATAGAAATGTGCTCCACCCACTCCATAAACAACAACATGATCTAAAAAAGGTTTAACTGCTTCAGTGACAAATGCTTGAAGTTTATGTGACTCAATAGGTAAATTACCTAAATCAGCCATCTGCCATAAAAGAGAAGTATTTCCTGCAACTGCAAAACCTATTTTATTTCCTTTCATTATTCCTCTAGAAGTTTGTAAACTTTCAATATTGCCATTTTTTCGAGTGATACCAGTTACTTCACAGTTTTGTATTATATCAACACCAAGAGAATCTGCCGCTCTAGCATAACCCCATACTGCAGAATCATGCCTAGCATTTCCTGCACGACGTTGAACAGCCGCTCCGATAATAGGAAAACGAGCATCATTATAATTTAAATGAGGAATATTTTTTTTTAAGGTATTAAGATCCCATAACTCACCGTCAGTTCCATGAAGTCGCATTGTGTTATATCTTCGCGCATTTGAATCTTTTGCTCCAGGACTATGATAAAGATTAACATGAGCACGTTGACTAAACATAACATTATAATTTAATTCATGACTTAAATTTTCCCATAGTTTCAAGGAATGCTCATAAAACTCATGACTTCCTGACATCATATAGTTAGATCTAATAATTGTTGTGTTTCGACCTGCATTTCCTCCACCAATCCAACCTTTTTCTAAAACTGCTATTTTATTTACATTGTGGTTTTTTGCTAAATAATATGCTGTTGCAAGGCCATGAAGTCCTCCACCAATAATAATAACATTATAGTTAGATTTTGGTTCAGGGTCTCGCCATTGTCTGCTCCATCCAGTTTGACCATTCAAACCATTTTTGAAAACATTCCAAGCATTAAATTTAGTCATTAAAAAACCTTCTATATTTATTTTTTATAAAGGCCAAGTATCATTTAATCGATATCCTTGCGGAAATGGATCTTTATCATCTAAATACAAAACCTGTTCCCCAGTTATAAATGCACTTCCTTTAATATTTGGTAATATCATTTTTTTAGAATTTTCATCAATTTCATTTTCAATAAAACATTCAAAAGTTGAATCAATAATTGATTGAGAAATAATTTTTTCATTAATATCTATTTGATTTTTTTTTCTTAATAATGCTAATCTTGCTGAAGTACCAGTACCACAAGGAGATCTATCTAATTTACCAGGCCTAATAACGACAGTATTTTTAGCAATTTTTTCTCCTTTTTCATTTGTGTAAATAGGCTCCATAAATTGACAAAAAGAAATATAATTTAAATTTGGAATTGTTGGGTGCTGAAAACCAATTTGATCATTTGCTTCTTTTAATAACTCTCTAGCAATATCTACAAATGATTTAGCATTGTCTGGAACTATTTTTAAATTAAAATCTTGTGCATTACATAATAAAAAACTATCTCCTCCATACGCTGTACTTACAATTATTTTTCCATAATTTTTTGTTTTAAGCTCAACTTCTAGTTTATCAATAAATGATGGTAAATTTGAAATTGAAACATTTTTTACTTTATTATTTTCACATTCAGCTATAACTTTAATTATCCCCCCAGGTGCTTCTAGACTTAATTGAGTTAAAGGATAATTCATTTTTAAAAAATTTTTTTCTAATAATACGGTTGAAACACAAATTGAATTAGAGCCACTCATTGGAGGATTATCTTCAGGTTCCATTATGACAAATCCAGCATCAGCAATAGGATCTGAAGGCTTTACAATTATATTGCAATGCTTAAATACACCTCCTCGTGGTTCATTTAAAAAAAAATTTCTCCATTTTTTATCTTTAAATAATGCTATAGATGCTTCTTTAGGTGAATTATAATTTATTTTTTCTAAGCCAATAACCACATCACCAATTTCACCACAACAGTGAGCATTGTAGAGTTTTATTTTCTGCATTAATTAATAATTAAATCTTCTATAGCTTTAGAA
>CACJSL010000028.1 GCA_902596065.1 uncultured Alphaproteobacteria bacterium
GAATGAAAGACATTTATGATAGAAAACCTATTTTAAAACCTACACAATATGGTATGATAAAAGCAAAACAAATAGCAAAAAATTTAGGTAAATTTTAGTGACGAAAAATAAAAAATTTAGATCAAGCGAGTGGTACAATTCTAAATCTCATAGAAGAGATACCTTTGTTCATAGAGGGTGGATGCGTAACCAAGGTCATCCAAATCACTTATTTGATGGAAGACCTGTTATAGGAATATGTAATACTTGGTCTGAACTTACACCGTGTAATGGTCATTTTAGAGAAATTGCCGAGTCTGTAAGACGCGGGGTATATGAAGCTGGAGGTTTTCCATTGGAATTTCCTGTTTTTTCTGCAAGTGAATCAAACTTGAGACCAACAGCAATGTTATTTAGAAATTTAGCAAGCATGGATGTTGAAGAAGCAATCAGAGGAAATCCTATGGATGGAGTAGTTCTATTAATGGGATGTGATAAAACTACACCTTCTTTATTAATGGGTGCAGCAAGTGTTGACTTACCAACAATAGGTGTTTCTGGTGGACCAATGTTAAATGGCCATCATCGCGGAGAGATTCTTGGATCTGGAACTGGAGTATGGAAGTTAGATGCAGATCTCAATGCTGGAGTTATAACAGAGGAAGATTTTGTAGAAGCTGAAATTTCTATGAGTCGTTCAAAAGGACACTGCATGACTATGGGAACCGCCTCAACTATGGGAAGTATGGTAGAATCTTTAGGAATGTCTTTACCTCGAAATGCCGCTATCCCTGCAGTTGATGCTAGAAGATATGCGCTTGCTTATATGAGTGGAAAACGAATAGTTGAAATGGTGAAAGAAAATTTAGTAATGTCTAAAGTAGTGACAAAAAAATCTTTTGAAAATGCTATAAAAGTAAATGGTGCGATAGGTGGATCTACTAATGCCGTTATTCATTTAGCTGCAGTTGCAGGAAGGATGGAAATAGATTTAAGTTTAGATGATTGGGAGAAGTGTGGAAAAGAAATTCCCACTATGGTAAACCTTCAACCTTCAGGGAAATATTTAATGGAAGATTTCTATTATGCAGGAGGAGTTCCAGTTGTAATAAAACGTCTGCTTGAAAAAGGTTTGCTAAGTAAGGATGCTTTAACTGTTAACGGAAAAACAATTGAGGAAAATAACATTGATGCAAAATGTTGGAATGATGATGTAATCAAAACTTATGATGATCCATTGACTAAAGAAGGAGGTATTAAGATATTGAAAGGCAACATTGCTCCAAACGGAGCGATACTAAAACCATCTGCAGCCTCTCCTCATTTAATGCAACACACGGGACGCGCAGTTGTGTTTGAAAGTGTAGAAGAATTTCATACTAAAATTCATGATCCAAATTTAGATGTTGATGAAAATTGTATATTAGTATTAAAAAACTGTGGTCCAAAAGGATATCCTGGAATGGCTGAGGTAGGAAATATGATTTTACCTCAAAAAGTTCTCAAAAAAGGCGTAAGAGATATGATACGTATTTCGGATGCACGAATGAGTGGCACAGCATTTGGAACAGTAATATTACATACTGCTCCTGAAGCTGCAGTAAAAGGCCCATTAGCAGCAGTTCAAAATGGTGATGAAATTAGTGTTGATGTTAAAAATGGAAAAATGGAACTATTAGTAAGTAATGAAACTATTGAAAAGCGATTAAAAGAATATAATCCAGTTTTACCTGAGGTTACTGGAGGTTATCAAAAATTATATGTTGATCATGTTATGCAAGCTGACAAAGGTGCAGATTTAGATTTTTTAGTTGGCAGAAGGGGATCAGTAGTGAAAAGACATAGTCATTAAAAATAGGAGATTTTATGAATAAAATAGATTTAAAAGATAAAGTAGCAGTTGTTACAGGAGGAGCACAGGGATTTGGCCTAGCTATAGTTGAAAAGTTCTTAGCGTCTGATGCAAAAGTCATTATTTGGGATAAAGATAAAGAAATGATGAGTTCTTTAAATCTAGGAGATAATGTTCATACGGTTGAAGTAGATGTAACAAATTTTGATAGTGTTACTAAAGCAACAGAACAATCTCTTCAAATTTCTGATTCTATAGACATATTAGTTAATAATGCCGGTATTGCTGGTCCAAGTTTTAAGACATGGGAATATCCTATAGAAGAATGGCAAAAAGTAATAGATATAGATTTAAGTGGAGTATTTTACTGCTGTAAATCAGTTGTTCCACACATGATTGAAAAAAATTATGGAAAAATTGTTAACATTGCCTCTATTGCTGGCAAAGAAGGAAATCCTAATGCAATGCCTTACAGTGCAGCGAAGGCTGGTGTAATTGCTTTGACAAAATCACTTGGGAAAGAACTAGCTGACAAAAATATTGCTGTAAATTGTGTAACTCCAGCAGCAGCCAAAACGAGAATATTTGATCAAATTAGTCAAGAGCATATTGATTATATGCTTTCTAAAATACCTCGAAATAGATTTGTAAAAGTGGAAGAACTTGCATCACTAGTAGCTTGGATGTCTTCAGATGAAAATTCATATACTACTGCAGGAGTTTTTGATTTAAGTGGAGGAAGAGCAACTTATTAATTAAGTTTATAATTAATTAAGTTTTAAAAATGAAAAAAAAATAATATATTATTGTTAATCAAAAATTTTTCCTGGATTCATAATATTATTTGGATCTATCGTTTTTTTAATAGATTTCATTAAACTAATATTATCAGGGTGCTCTTTTAATAGATAATCTTTCTTTTGAACACCAACACCATGTTCTCCAGTAACAGTTCCTTCTAAAGTTAATGCTTTTTCAACTAGTTTATCACTAAAGTCTCTAATCATTTTATAATCTTCTTTTTTCTTTGGGTCATAAATTATTGCTGCATGAAAATTTCCATCTCCTACATGCCCTACCATGGGTGCTTTTAATCCGTAGTTACTAATTTCATTTTCAGCAAATTTAATGCATTCCACCAGATTAGAGATAGGTACACATACATCTGTAGTATAAACTCTAATATTATTGCCTTGAGATTTAACAGCATAATAAGCATCATGACGGGCTTGCCATATTTTATTTTTTTCTTCGGTACTTTGCGCCCATTTAAATTCTGTACCTTGATTATTTTTTGTAATTTCTTGAGCTATTTCTATTGATTCTTTATTAGAAGATTCACTGCCATGAAATTCAAAGAATAAAGTGGGCTTTATTTCCATATTTTGTAAATTAGAATAATTAATACTAATTTCCATTTGATCTTTATTAAGCATTTCAATTCTTGCTACCGGTATTCCGTATTGAATAATTTCTTGTGCAGCTTGTACTGAAGATTCTAGATTTGGAAAGTGACAAACTGCACTCATAATATTTTCTGGGATTGGAGATAATCGCAAATGTACTTCGCTTATGATGCCTAATGTACCTTCAGAACCTATAAATAAATTTGTAAGATTATAACCAGCGGATGTTTTTTTTGTTCGAACTCCAGTATTTATAATTTCTCCATTTGGTAATATAACTGTAAGTCCTGAAACAACAGTTTTCATAGTTCCATATCTTACAGCCATTGTTCCTGAGGCTGAGGTAGATGCCATTCCTCCTAGAGATGCATCAGCACCTGGATCAATAGGAAAAAAAAGTCCTTTGTCTTTAAGTTCTTCATTTAGTTGTTTTCTTGTAACATATGCTTGAACTCTACAATCAAAGTCTTCTTCATTAATTTTTAAAATTTTATTCATATTTTCTAAAGAAATTGTTATGCCATTTTGATTACCTAAAGCATGACCTTCTAAGGAAGTTCCTGTTCCAAAAGGTGTTATAGGCACATTATTATTATTGCATAATTTAATAATTTTAGAAATTTCTTCATTGTTATTTGGAAACACGACAGCTTGAGGAAGTACTGGATCAAATATATCTTCACCACGAGAGTAATTAGTTCTTACTGACTCTGATTCAGAAAATCTATCTCCAAGAATATTTAAAAGTTCTTTTTGTAATATATCGCTTTTCATGTAATTAGTGCTATTATAACGAATTCAATTAATAAAAAAAACAATGAAATTATGACTACAACACCTATATCTTTAGATGAAATTTACTCTATAGCAAAAAAAACTCTTATTAATAATGGTTGTGATAATTTGAATGCTGAAGCAGTCTCAAAAACTGTAACATATGCTGAACGTGATGGAAGTGTTTCGCATGGATTATTTCGTATACCTGGATATGTAGCTGCTTTAAGAAGCAAAAAAGTAAAAGGAAATTCTAAACCAACTAAAAAAAATCTTACTCAAAATGCAATTCAAATTGATGGAGATTATGGTTTTGCTCCTATGGCTATTCAAATTGGCATACCAGAATTAGTTAAAGTAACAAAAAATCATGGAGTGGGTGTGTTAACCATTAAAAATACCCATCACTTTGCAGCTTTATGGCATGAAACTGAAGCTTTAGCTGAAAACGAATTAATTGGTATTGCTTGTACAGCATATATGCCAAGTGTTGCTCCTGCAGGTGCGATTAAACCTTTGTTTGGAACAAATCCTATTTCTTTTGCATGGCCAAGAAAAAACAAAACACCAGTTGTGTATGATATGGCAACTGCTAGCATGGCTATGGGAGAAGTACAAGTCGCTGCGAGAGATGGGCATAAAGTACCATTTGGAACAGGTTTAAATAAAGACGGAAAAGAGACTGACAATCCATCTGAAATTGCTAACGGTGGAGTTTTACTTCCTTTTGGAGGTTATAAGGGTTCTGCCATTGCGTTAATGGTTGAGTTATTATCAGCAGGATTAGTTGGAGATCTATTTAGTTTTGAGGCCAAAGAGGCTGATAATAAAGATGGAGGACCTGCAAGGGGAGGTGAATTTATTATGGCTTTTTCACCTCAACTAATTGCTGGAGATAATTGGAATGATCACTCTGAAAAATTTTTTGAACAAATGACATCTTTAGAAGGTGTACGTTTACCTGGTCAACGAAGACATAATAACAGAAAAGATACAGGACCTAGAAATATTAATACAAAACTGCTAGAAACAATTAATTCTCTAAAATAGAATGAAAAATTTAAATTTAAAATTTCAACAACATATAGATAATGGATTATACCAAGGAATAGAATGGAAGATAATTTATAAAGGTGAAGTATATCACGATAAAGTAGGATATTCTGATTTAAGTTCAAAAACTCCTTTAGAACCCAATTCTCTTTATAGAATTTGGTCTATGACAAAGCCAATAATATCCGTAGTAATTTTGCAACTTGTTCAAGAAAATAAAATTAAATTAGATGATCCTATAAAAAAATATTTGCCTGTGTTTGAGAATTTAAAAGTTTTGAAAGAAAATTCTAATTCTATTTCAGATACACAAGATATAAAAAATCATCCAACTATTAAAGACTTACTTTTACATACTGCTGGTTTTTCTTATAATTTTTTAAATGATCCAGTGGGTGAAGAATATCACAATGTTGGTCTTTTTAATTCAGACCATTCAACTCTAGAAGATGAAATAAACTTGTTAGCTACACTACCTCTTTTATATGAACCTAATACAAGGTGGCTTTATAGTGTTTCTGTTGATGTTTTGGCGAGAATCATTGAAGTAGTATGTAATTCAAACCTTCAGGAAGAATTAAAAGAAAGAATTTTTGATCCTTTAGAAATGGAAGATACGAGTTTTGCTGTTACAAAAGAAAATCAACCAAGGTTAGTATCGTCCTATCATTATGACGCAGAAAATAAAAAATTAATTGATCCTATTACTCATCCTAGAAAAATTTCAAATTATGGATATCCTATAAATAAAAGTTCATTTGCTAGAGGGGGAATTGGACTTTATTCAACAGCTAATGATTATTCAAAATTTGCACAAATGTTACTTTCAGGAAAAAATATAAATCAAAAAATTATTTTATCACAAGATATTCTTAAATCAGCTACTACAAATCAAATATCTAATTCTTATTTACCGTATGAAATAAAAAATTTTGATGTTGAAAGGCTGGAGGAAAATGTTTTTGAGCCATACGGATGGGGATATGGTTTTAGAGTGATGATGGATTTAAAAAAATCAAATGATTATGGGTCAATTGGTGAATTTGGTTGGGCAGGCGCGGCATCTACTTATTTTTTAGTTGATCCTAAAAATGAGTTAACGGCAGTATTAATGACTCAAGTTTTTGAAGGAGATATAATTTTATATAAAGAATTTTTTCAATCTATTTACGAAAAATTAAAATAAATGAATTTTATTAAATCAAAGGAATCACTGGGTATTCTCTTTGCAATTTTAGCTTTTTTTTCATTTTCCATTTTAGATGCTATTCAAAAAACAGCTGTTATTTACCACTCAATTTTTCAATTACTTTTAATAAAATACTTATTTACTTTATTTTTGTCTCTCTTTGAATCTCAACGAAAAAAAAATTATATTTTTTATAGAACAAATAATTTTCGCTTACAAATTACAAGAGGCCTTTTATCTTTGATTGAATCTGGATGTTTTGTTTTAGCATTTCGTTATATCTCTCTTGTTGATGCTCACAGTGTTGGAGGATTAACTCCTGTAATAGTAGTAGCTTTATCGGCTGTGATTCTTAAAGAAAAAGTGTCTGCTAAAATTTGGTTAGCAATATTTGTTGGCTTTATTGGATTATTAATAATTATGCGTCCAGGACTATCAATTTTTGACCCTAAATCTTTAATACCTTTAATAGGTGCTTTTTTTCTAGGTTTGTATCAAATTGTAACTCGTAAAGTTTCTGAAAATGATTCTACTGAAACATCTCTTTTTTATACTTCTATTGTTGGTATATTGTTGATGAGTGTACTATCATATTTTAATTGGCAACCTCTTTTAAGTATTTCATATATTCTTTTTATTGGAGTTGGTTTATTTTTTTCTTTGGGGATTTATTTTCAAATTATAGCCTTAAGTAAAGCTAGAGCCAGTGTAGTTCAGCCTTTTCATTACACTATTATTTTTTGGTCTATAATATGGACTTACCTTTTTTATACTGATATGCCAGATTTTTTAACAATTGTAGGAGCAATAGTAATATCTCTTTCTGGAATTTATGTTCTTCAACAAATATCCAAATCTGAAAGTATTCAGTAAATCATCGATTTTTATATCAAAATACTAATTTACTATTCCACCATCAAAAACAAAATTTTGTGCTGATGTAGCTGAACTATCATCAGATGCAAAAAAAAGAATAGCTTTAGCAATTTCATTTGGCTCAAGTAATCTTTTCAAACACTGTTTTTCAAGTTGTTGTTTTTTTACTTCAGGAGTAACCCATAAATCTAATTGTCTTTTTGTCATTATCCATCCGGGCACAACACAATTGACCCTGATATTATATTCCCCAAGCTCTCTTGCTAGACTTCTTGTTAAACCGCTCACTGCTGATTTTGCAGTCGTATAGCATATCATACCACCTATACCCATCATCCAGGAAAAGCTTCCAATATTAACTATTGTACCTCCGCCATTATTTTTCATCATTTTTGAGCAAGTTTGGGCAGCAAAAAAGAAGTGTTTTATATTAGCGTTCATTCTATCATCCCAGTATTCACTGGTAACAGAATCCATTTCATGTCTTTCATCATGTGCAGCACTATTAATTAAAATAGAAACTTCACCTATATCACTACCTATTTTATTTATTGTAGAAATTAATTTTTCTGTATCAGTTAAATCACAATTATAATAAATTGGTTCATTGCTATATTTGCTTGAATTAAATTTAATTACCTCTTTAGCTTCTTTATCATTGATATCTAAAAAAACTACTTTTGATTGTTGAATACAAAAATGTTCAACTATTGATGATCCTATACCAGATGCACCACCCGTTATGAGTACTACTCTATCTTTTAAACTCGGATATATGGCACAATCTTGAATAGTAGTCATTTAATCTAACAATTAACCAACTTCTGAAATTAAAATTTCTTCTGTTAATTTTAAATCATCTTCTAGTGTTCTATCAGATGAAAGATTCATTTTTTTTAGCTCATCATGAAAAAATTTAACTCCTTCTTTAGGAGTGCAGTCACCTTCAACAACTTTTCTCATACAAGTAACTATAAGATTTTGATCTTCACATAAGTTTATTTTTCTACCAAAAAGTGCAACTCTTGCACCGTATTTTTGGGCTTGATTTACTAATTCAAAACAATCACGTGTTGTGCCTTGTCCTCCTCCAAGTATGCCAATGATTAAGTTGCCAGGATCATAAGAAGCTAATTCTTCCATAGCTTTTGCTCCATTATAAGCAATTTTTAAAAACAATGGTTTTTCTTTAGAAATTTGACCAGATAAGGTTTTTAATATGCAATCATTAACATACTCACCCATTTCTGTAGTTGTTAGATTTATTACAGCTGAATTAAAAACTTCTAAAAAATGACGCATACCTATTTGGTCAGCTTCATCGCGAAAGGTTCTATAGGTTTGTAACATTTTAACATCTAAATCTACATCTTTGTTAAAAGTCATAGAATATAAACCTAGATCAACAACATTAATTGCATGCCTTAATTGGCTAGTTGCAAATGGTCGAGATTTTTCTTTTGCATATTCTCCGTTTCTAATATTACCCCATATACAAGAAGTATCATTCAATCTTACTGCTGGAGTTACTGGACTATTAGAAAAAATATTTTTTCCTACAAGTCTCTCAGCACTGGTTAAGGACATTAACATTACATCTACAAGTTTTGATTCAGTAAGACTTTCCATTTTATCAAGATATGTTTGAAAAGAATCAAAATTTTTAGTTAATTTTCCATTTTCATCTCTTATAATTCCAGGAGCTCTTCTTCCCATGGCCATATCTGCATCTTTTGCATCAGCAATTATAAAATCTTTTGGATTATATGTGTTTTCTCTTATTTTTTTTATTTTTTGATCTAGAGATTTCATTAAAGGCTCCTTTTTATAAATTATTAATTTGATTTTACAATTATTTCATTCACTTCTTTTGATTTTTCAATATGAGACATATGACCACTTTCTTTAAATATATGTGTTTCTACATTGGAAGGAAGTTCTTTAATATGTGAGTGAGGAATTATTTCATCATTCTCACCCCAAATTATCGAAATTTTTGATTTTAATGTTTCAATTTTGTCTCCAAGAAAAGTTTTTTGATTATTATCTTCAATTAAAGTTTCATCTTTAATTATTTGTAATGCTTTTTCTACACCATCAAGCCTTTTAAATTTTAACACTTCATTGACAAGATCTCTAGTTATTAATTCTTTATTAAAATATAGTTTTTCTAATTGAGGTTTTAAATCTCTTCTTGATTCTGATTTAATAAATTCTTCAACATAATTATCAATTTCTTTTCCTAAACCTATTGGGCTTACTAAGACCAATGATTCTACTAATTCAGAATTTGCTAAGGCTATATTTAAACAGATACCACCTCCAAGAGAGTGGCCAACAAGACAAATTTTTTCTAAATTATTTTGATTACAAAAATCATTTACTATATCTGATAGGTATTCAAGACTTCCTTGCTCAATATTTTTAGAAGATTTTCCATGTCCTGGGAGATCAAGTGAAAAAGTATTAAAATTAGAAGAGAGTTCTTCTTGGTTGAACATCCAATTATTTAAATCTCCTCCGAAACCATGAACAAATACTATGTTTTTTGAGTTATTTTCTCCTAATTGCAAGTAATTAATATCAATATTTTTTATTTGAATTATTTTTTCTAAATTGCTATCTTCCTCATCATCACTAGGAGGAGTAAAATTTGATTGAAAATCTTCTACAAACTTTTCTATTTCATTAGCGTCAGTATTTTCATTGCCTAAAATTGCAATTAAAGATCCAACAGGAACTTTAATATCATTTTCAATAACTTTTTTTAGTAATATGCCTTCTTCAGGGCTTTCAAATTCATTAACAACTTTTTCTGTTTCTATTTCTACAAACGTTTCTCCTTTGTTAATTTTATCACCTTCATTTTTAAGCCATGA
>CACJSL010000029.1 GCA_902596065.1 uncultured Alphaproteobacteria bacterium
ATATACTAGTAATTTTTTTTGTATTCATAAAATTAATTGCTTCACCTATCAATGTTGTAGAATCAACTGTTGAGGGTTTTTTTGTCATTATATCTGAAGCAGTTTTATTTATAATTTTATTATCCATATTTCTTCTAAGATCTCCATCCGTAATTATCCCAATTAAACTTCCTTTTTTGTTTATAACCCCAATGCATCCAAAGCTTTTTTTAGTCATTTGAATTAATATCTTGGACATTTTATCATTTGGGTATGCCAAAGGCAATTTAGTATCCTTGTGCATGACCTCTGATACTTTTACAAGATCTTTGCCAATTATTCCTCCAGGGTGAAAATTACCAAAGTGAGTTTTTTTAAACCCTTTCATTTTTATAAGTGAAACTGCAATGGCATCTCCAATGATAAGCATCATTGTAGTAGAGCTTGTTGGAGCTAAATTATTTGGACAAGCCTCAATAGGTTTTTTATATAAAATTCCATAAGTAGATTTTTGATATAAAATTCCCTTTTTATTAGATGAAATACTCAAAAGAGGGATATTGTAACGTTTTGCATAATTAATAATTCCATTCAATTCATTTGATTGCCCAGAATTAGAAATTGCTAAAATAACATCTTTTTTTGTAATACCACCTAAATCCCCATGACTTGCCTCAGTGGCATGAATAAAATGTGAAGGAGTTCCTGTTGATGTTAAGGTAGCTGAAATTTTGTTTGCTATGTGACCACTCTTCCCTATACCAGTTATAATTGTTCTGCCCTTAGTTTCAAATATTGCTTTAACAACTTGATAGAACTCGTCATTGAAAGACTTTGAAACAGTTTTAATGCCTTTTATTTCAGTTGATAAAACTTTTTTTGCTTCACTTAATATTTGTTTTTTATTCATAACTAATGTTTGAAAATATCTAAATCAGGCCATCCAGATAAATCTAATTTGACCCTATGTTCAATAAAATTAAAGCAAGCTTGTGCTATTTCAATTCTTTTTTCACGCTTTAAAATTTCATTTAACTTTATTCTTAATTCATGCAAATAAAGCACATCAGTCGCAGCATATTTTTGTTGAGCAGAAGTAATTTTTTTTGCTCCCCAATCAGAAGTTTGCTCATTTTTATTTATTTTTTTATTTAAAAGTTCTAGGCATAGGTCTTTATATCCATGTTTATCTGTGAAGGTTCTAGATAATTTTGATGAAATTTTTGTGCAATATATATTTTGAATATTTATGCCGTATGTGTAATTTAAAATACCAACATCAAATCTAGCATAATGAAATATCTTTAAAATATTATTATTTTTGATAATTTTTAGTAAATTATTTGGTTTTTTTGAAACATCATTAATCTTAACTAAATGACATGTTTTATTTCCACTGGATAGCTGTACCAAACAAAGTCTATCTCTTTTATGATTTAGACCCATAGCCTCTGTATCAATTGCTACAATTTTTCCAAACTTTAGATTTTTTGGAATATCATCTTGATACAGTTTAATTTTCATTTTCTTATGTCTATCAATCTTTAAATTATTTTAAATAATGCTATATCATTTAACTTTAAAAAAATCATGAAAACAGTACTAATTTTTGGAGGATCAGGCTTTGTTGCGAAACATATTATTCGACAATTAGCGAAAAATGGATATAAAATCGTAGTTCTTTACCAACAACCTACTAATGAAGCTGAGTTAAAATTTTTGGGTTCTATAGGCCAAATTATCCCTATTAAATACAAGTCAATAGATAGTGAATTAATTAATAAACTAATAAAAGATGCTAACAATATTATAAATCTAAAGACTTCATGGGATGAAAAAACAAGGTCTTTTGAAATGTCAATTTTTAAATTTAATCAAAAGCTAGCTGACAAAATAATTAAGACGAATGAAAGATGCCAGTTGATTTATTTTTCAGGATTAGGAGTAGATAAAAGTCCATTATCTTTAAGATCTCAATCTATCTTAAAAAGTGAGGAATATTTTCAAAATAAGTTAATCAATTGTTCAATAATTAGGCCAGGAATAATAATTGGAGGAGAAGATAATTTTTTAAAAGGTTTAATTCCTTTATTTAAAATTTCTCTCCTTATACCTTTATTTGGTAATGGATTATCAAAATTTCAACCAGTATCTATAGAAGATGTAACTAAAGCTTGTGAAAAAATAATATTAAAAAATATAAAGGGAGTAAATGTTTTTGAGTTTGTTGGAAATGATATTTATACCTACAGAGAATTTTATTCTTTAATTTCTAATTATTTTAATAAAAAAAGATATTTTATTAAAGTGCCATTAAGTTTAGTAAAATTAGTTGTTTATTTTATGGATAAAACACCTTTTTCTCCTATTAAAAGAGAACAGCTTAAATTATTTGAAAAGGACAATGTTGCTAGCAATCAGCACAAAAATTTAAAAAACTTAGGTATAAACCCTCAAGATTTAAAAGAAAAAATAAAAAAAATAATCTCAAAAAACCTATAAAAACTAACAAATAATTCATTAAATTTAATTTATTGTACCATAATGATACTAATTTTTGGTCTTTTTATTTGATTATTGATTTTTTAGCTATAGATGTCATATTCTATTAAAAATTAGTACAAAAAAGGGACTATATGTTAAAATTTGTTAATTTAAATCAGGAAAACCCTCAAAAATCTAATTCAGACAAACGTTTAAAAAATTTCAATGAGATTTATGCTAGATTTTCTAAAGAGAAAGCAGAAAGCCAATCCTCTAGATGTTCTCAATGTGGAATTCCTTATTGCCAGATACATTGTCCCCTCCAAAATAATATACCTGATTGGTTACAGTTAACTGCAGAAAATAGATTACAAGAAGCATTTGAGATTTCTAGTGCTACAAATAATATGCCGGAAGTTTGTGGAAGAATTTGTCCTCAAGATAGATTATGTGAAGGTAATTGTGTCATTGAACAATCTGGTCATGGATCAGTAACTATTGGTTCTATCGAAAAACATATCACTGACGTTGCCTGGCAAAAGGGATGGATAGATAAAATTAATGTTATTAATGAAAAAGAGCAATCGGTAGGTATAATAGGGTCAGGGCCTGCTGGCTTAGCCGCTGCTGAAGAACTTAGAAAAAAAGGATATCAGGTTACTATTTACGATCGTTATGATAGGCCAGGAGGTTTACTAATTTATGGAATACCTAATTTTAAATTAGAGAAAGAAATTGTTATTAGAAGAACTAACCGTTTAAGTGATAGTGGCATTAAGTTTAAAATGAATTGTGAAATTGGAAATTCTATTTCATTTGAGAAACTTCAAAAAAAACATGATGCGGTATTAATTGCTACAGGAGTATATAAATCTCGAGAAATTAATTTAAATCATAATAATTCAAATAATGTTGTTCCAGCATTAGAGTATTTAGTTTGTAGTAACAGAAAAGGATTAAAAGATAATGTTAAAGATTTTGATAGCGGCAGATTAAATGCTCAAAACAAAAATGTAGTTGTAATTGGTGGTGGTGATACGGCTATGGATTGTGTTAGAACGGCTGTTCGTCAAGGTGCTAAATCAGTTAAATGTTTATACCGTAGAGATCAAAAAAATATGCCTGGATCTCAACGTGAAGTTGAGAATGCTATAGAAGAGGGTATAGATTTCCAATGGCTTACTTTACCAGCTGAATACATTGGATCTGATTTAATTAATAAATTAAAAATAATTAAAATGACGTTAGGTTCTCCAGATGAATCAGGAAGAAGAAAACCTGAAACGATTCCGGGTTCAGAAATAAACCTCGATGTTGATTTAATTATTGAGGCTCTTGGTTTTGAACCTGAAAATATTCCAAATATGTTTAACAAACCTGAGCTTGAAATTACTCAATGGGGTACTGTTAAAATTAACCATAAAACTATGATGACCAATCTTAGTGGTGTTTTTGCAGCTGGAGATATTGTTAGAGGAGCGAGCTTAGTTGTTTGGGGCATTAAGGATGGTAGGGATGCAGCAACAAATATACATAATTATATTCAAGAAAAAAATAAAGTTAACTTAGAGAGTGTACTTATAAAACAAGGTTTCAAAGAAAATGCACAAGCTTAATAAAAACAAAGATTATCTAATAAATAAAAAAAAACTTATTCAAAATCATGTTTATTCTGAAAATGATGAGCATTCTTCATGCGGAGTTGGATTGATTGCTTCAATATCTGGATTGCCCTCAAGAAAAGTTGTAGAAATGGGAGTTCAGGCTCTAAAAGTTTTATATCATCGAGGCGCCGTGGATGCTGATGGCAAAACAGGTGATGGTGCGGGAATTCAGCTTGGAATACCTAAAGATTTTTTTAAAGAAAAAATTAATCGCTCAGGACATAAACTAAATAACTTTCCATTTGCTGTAGGAATGATTTTTTTGCCTCGAACTAATTTTGAAGCACAAGAAAAAGCCCGTATTATTATTGAATCTGAAATTATTAAAGAAGGTTTTAAAATTTTTGGTTGGAGACATGTTCCTATTAATACTAAAATTATTGGAGAAAAAGCGAAGGCATCACTTCCTGAAATTGAGCAGATATTAATTGGAAATGAAATTTTTACAAATGAACTTGAATTTGATGATAAACTTTTCTTAATTCGCAAACGTATAGAAAAAAAAATAAATAATTCAAATATTAATGATTTTTATATTTGCTCATTATCATGCCAGTCAATTGTTTATAAAGGAATGTTTCTAGCTGAACAGCTTTCAAATTTCTATCCAGACATTCAAGATAATAGATTCATCTCAAACTTTGCAGTTTATCATCAAAGATATTCGACTAATACTTTTCCTACGTGGTCCTTAGCTCAACCTTTTAGAGTGATTGCGCATAACGGTGAAATTAATACTCTAAAAGGAAACAAAAACTGGATGGAAGCTCATGAACCTAGAATGCATCATGTAAGTTATGATGAAGATATAGAAGATTTAAAACCAATTATAGACAGAACAGCTTCTGACTCAGCAGCTCTAGATTCCACTATAGAACTTCTTGTTAGAACAAAAAGAAGTTTGCCGATGGCGAAGTTAATGACAATACCTGAAGCATTTGCACATAGAAGAGATTTTCCTAAAAAGTTAAAAGATTTATATACCTACGCAAATGCAGTTATGGAATCATGGGATGGCCCAGCTGCTATTTGTGGATGCCATGATCAATGGGCAATTGCTGGAATGGATAGAAATGGTTTAAGGCCTTTAAGATATACATTAACAAATGACTTTCTTATTACTGGTTCAGAAACAGGTATGGTTGAAATTGATGAGGCAGAAATTCTTGAAAGAGGTCGTGTAGGTCCAGGTCAAATGATAGCAGTAAATTTTAAAGAAGGTAAATTTTATAAAGATAAAGAAATAAAAAATAAACTTTCTCAATCTAGACCATTTGGAGAATGGATAAAAAAAATTAAACATATTGATAAATTAGTTCAGTCCGTTGATGAAGAATTTAGAGATATTCAAACTTCAGATTTAAGAAGAAGAATGACTTCTTTTGGTTGGACTACAGAGGATATGGAAATAATTCTTCATCCAATGATTGCATCACAAAAAGAGGCAGTTGGCTCCATGGGTGATGACACTCCTATTGCTGTTTTATCTGATAATTATAGAGGACTGCATCATTTTTTTAGACAAAATTTTAGTCAAGTCACTAACCCTCCTATCGATAGTTTGAGAGAAAGAGTGGTTATGAGTCTTAGAACGAGAATAGGTAATTTAAGTAATATTCTTGATGAAGATCAATCACAATGCGATCATCTACAATTAAATTCTCCAGTACTGTCTATAAATCAATTTAAAACGTTACGTCAGTATATGAAAGATAAAGTTAAGATTATTGATACAACTATGGACATCCAACAAGAAAATTATAATTTTAAAAAAGAATTAGATAGAATTAATAAAGAAGCTGAAGAAGCTGTACGTTCTGGCTACGTACACATTATATTAACTGACAAATCTTTAAGTAAATCTCGGGTAGCTCTACCTATGATTTTGGTTACTAGTTCTGTACATCATTATTTAATTAAAAAAAGATTAAGAACATTTATTTCATTGAATGTTCAATCTGCAGAATGTTTAGATGTTCATTATTTTGCTGTTTTGATCGGAGTAGGTGCTACTAGCATTAATGCTTATATGGCTCAACAAGCTATTGCCGATCGGCATAAGAAAAAATTATTTGGTAATCTCACATATGAAGAATGTGTTGAAAGATATATTCAGTCAGTAAATAATGGGTTACTCAAAATTATGAGTAAAATGGGAATCTCTGTTGTTAGTTCTTATAGAGGGGGATGTAATTTTGAAGCAATTGGTTTAAGCAGAAATCTTATGAGCGAATATTTTCCTTCTATGAGCTCTAAAATATCAGGTATGGGCTTAAAGGGTTTAGAACAAAAATCTTTATTTGCACATAACAAAGCATATTCAGATGATGTTATTAATTTACCTATAGGAGGTTTTTATAGATACCGCAAGGATGGAGAAAAACATTCTTTTGAAGGTACTTCAATTCATATTTTACAAACAGCAGTTGGAACTAATAATTATTCTTTGTATAAAAAATATTCAAAACAAATTAATGAAAATTATCCTATTAATTTAAGAGATCTTGTTAATTTCAAATCAGATAAAAATTCTATTACAAATGAATCAGTAAAAAATACTTATGAGATTAGAAAACGTTTAGTTGCACCAGGAATTTCCCTTGGCGCCTTAAGTCCTGAAGCGCATGAAACAATAGCTATTGCCATGAATCGTATAGGAGCGAGATCTGATTCAGGAGAAGGAGGAGAAGATCCTGAACGATTTGTTCTTAGAAGTAATGGCGATAATCCATCCTCGAAAATTAAACAAATAGCAAGCGGTAGATTTGGAGTAACTGCAGAATACCTAAATAGTTGTAATGAAATTGAAATAAAAATTGCCCAAGGTGCTAAACCAGGAGAAGGAGGACAACTCCCAGGAGAAAAAGTAACTCCTCTTATAGCGAAGTTAAGACATTCAACAGAGGGTGTAACGTTAATAAGTCCTCCACCTCATCATGATATTTATTCAATCGAGGATCTTGCACAATTAATATATGATTTAAAACAGATTAATCCTATAGCTAAAGTTTGTGTTAAACTTGTTGCTCAATCAGGTATAGGTACTGTTGCTGCAGGTGTTGCAAAAGCTAAAGCTGATGTAATTTTAATTTCTGGACATAATGGAGGAACCGGAGCTAGTCCTCAAAGTAGTATTAAATACGCAGGTTTACCATGGGAAATAGGATTGAGCGAAGTTCATCAAGTGCTCTCTTTGAATAATTTAAGAGATAAAGTTATTTTAAGAACAGATGGAGGTTTAAAAACTGGAAGAGATATAATTATTGCAGCTATGTTAGGAGCAGAAGAATATGGAATAGGTACCGCAAGTTTAGTTGCTATGGGCTGCATTATGGTAAGACAATGTCACTCTAATACTTGCCCTGTTGGTGTTTGTTCCCAAAATGAAAAATTAAGAGAGAAGTTTACTGGTACACCTGAAAAAGTTGTAAATCTATTCACTTTCATTGCTGAAGAAACTAAGGAAATTCTTAATTCATTAGGATATAATAAATTAGATGAAATAGTTGGTAGATCAGATTTATTATATCAAATAAATAGAGGCAGTTCTTTTTTAGATGATTTAGATTTAAATCCAATTCTCTCACAAATAGATTCAGATGTTGGAGAGTACTCATATAAAACAGAAAATAGAAATGAAGTTGACGATAGTTTAGATAATGAAATTATTAAAGATGCAGAATCATTATTTAAACACAAACAAAAAATTCAACTTACCTATAATGTAAAAAATACAGATAGAGCCTTAGGTACCAGATTTTCTTCAGAAGTTACTACAAAAATTGGAACAGATATTTTGAATGACGATCATGTGAATATAAAATTGATAGGAACTGCAGGTCAATCATTAGGTGCATTTTTATGTAAAGGAATTACCCTTGTTGTTTCAGGAGATGCAAATGATTATGTTGGCAAAGGACTTTCTGGAGGTAAAATCATTCTAAAACCAAAGAATAGCTCAAAACTTATGACAAGAGATAATGTTATTATAGGAAATACAGTTTTATATGGTGCTACTAATGGTAGCTTATACGCTGCTGGAATAGCAGGTGATAGATTTTGTGTTAGAAATTCTGGAGCTCACGCAATTGTAGAAGGTTGCGGTGATAATGGCTGTGAATATATGACTGGAGGCAGTGCTGTAATATTAGGTTCAGTTGGTAATAATTTTGCTGCAGGTATGACAGGTGGTATCGCTTTTGTTTACGACAAAAAAGGTACTTTGCCTGTAAGAATAAATTTGGGTGATGTTATTTATCAACAACAAATGACTAAGTATTGGGAAAATTTCTTATATTCTAAAATTATAGAATTTTATAAAATTACTAATTCTCATAATGCAAAAAATATTATTGATAACTGGGAAAAAGAAAAATATCTTTTCTGGCAAATATGTCCAAAAGAAATGTTATCAAAATTTGAAAATCCAATTTTAATAGAGGATGAAAAAATAGCTTAATTAAATAAGTTCACGAATATTATCTAAAGAATTTTTTATATTTATAAGATCATTTGAGCTAGAGAGGCTATGATCACTGGACTTTAAAAATTTAATTTGAACATTTTTACTATTTAATCTTTTCATTATTTTTAATGGCATAGTATCTTTAACAATATTATCCTTATTTCCGTGTATTAAAATTACAGGTTTATTAAAATTTATTTTTTTATTTAAAATTTTATTTTTTGTGCAATGTATAAAAAAATCTTTAGTAAGATAATATGCAAAACCTTTGTATGTATATTTTGTTATTCCTTTTATTTTAATATCTTGTTTATTTTTTATACTTAAACTATTAAACAGATCTTTTCCAAAATCCGCAGCAGAAGCTAATCCAATTAAGCCAGATATTTTTCTTTTTTTAGATTTTGCCGCTAACAACATTAACCATCCTCCCATACTACTTCCTATGAGAATTTGTGGCCCCTTAGTAAAGTTATCAATAATATCGAAAAGATCTTTTTTCCAATCAGAAATTGTAAAATCTTCAAAATTACCTGAAGACTTACCATGCCCTCTACAATCAAATCGAATAAATGATAATTTATTTTTTTTTGCATATTTTTCAATAAAGATAGCTTTTTTCCCCTCCATATCAGAATTTAAACCATGAATAAAAACTATACCTGGAGATTTACCTTTGATCTTTTTATAAGCTATTTTTTGATTTTTTTTGTTTATAAAGTAACTCATTTTTTAAATTAATTTTTAGTTTATAACATAATTTAATTATGAAAATATTTAATTTGATGCAAATAGTACCATCTTTGCAATCAGGTGGAGTTGAACAAGGAACTGTTGATTTATCAAATTATTTAGCATCTCTTAAAATTAGAAATTTTATTATTTCCAATGGAGGCAATCTATTATCATATTTAAATAAGCAATATGTAGAGCATAGTATTTTACCTGTTCATTCAAAAAATTTTTTTAGAATGCCCTTTACTGCTAAAAAAGTAAATAATTTATTAAAAAAATCAGAAATCAATATATTGCATTTAAGATCACGTGCTCCTGCTTGGATGATGCCATATTTAACTAAAGATAATCTTAAAATAGTCTCTACTTTTCACAATGTTTATGGTCATGAAAATATAATAAAAAAAATATATAATAAAAAATTATCTAAAGTAGATAAAATAGTTGCTATTTCTAATTATGTTAAAAATGAAATAACAGATTTATATAAAATTAATCCAGAGAAAATAAAAGTTATAAATAGAGGTATAGATGTTAATTTTTTTGATAGTGA
>CACJSL010000030.1 GCA_902596065.1 uncultured Alphaproteobacteria bacterium
AAAAACAAATAATGGAAAGATTTTAATTTTTAATGACCCAAGAAGATTTGGTTTTATAGACTATGGCTTACACAAAATTATTGATTCAAGAAAATATTTAACTTCATTGGGCATTGATGCTCTAAGCAATACTTTAAGTGGTCCCTATTTGTTCTTTAAAATTAGTAAATCAATTGTACCAATTAAGCAGATTCTATTAAACCAAACGATCATAGCAGGCATTGGTAATATTTATGCTAGTGAAATATTGTTTAATGCCAAAATTTCCCCCCTTAAGAGAGGAAAAGACCTTAAATTGCAACATTGTAATAGAATATCTAAATCTTCAAAAACTATATTAAAAAAAGCCATAAATGAAGGAGGGTCTAGCTTAAGAGATTTTGTTGCAACTGATGGAACATTAGGCAACTTTCAGAATAATTTTAAAGTATATGATAGAGAGGGCAAAAAAATATCTGGAAAAATAGTTAAAAAAATAATTCAATATGGTAGATCAACCTACTTTTGTCCAGCCATTCAAAAATAATAATTATTTTAAATTATTATTATAAATTAATTATATTGACTTCTATTTTTAGTAAATTATAGAACCGCAATATATGGCAAATCATAAATCAGCAAAAAAAAGAACCCGGCAAACATTAAAAAGAAACATAATAAATACCCAAGTATTTTCAAAGATTAGAACCAATCTAAATAACTTTAATGATCTTTTATTGAAAAAAAATAAAGCTGAATTAGATAAATCTTTAAGTCTAATTAACTCTTCTTTAGCCAAGGCTCTAAAAAAAGGGCTATTAAAGAAAGAATTTGTGTCAAGAAAGTTATCCTCCTTATCACAAAAAATTAAAAATATTTAATTTTTTTTTTATTTTTTTTACTTTTCTTCTTGCCAAAAATCTCTAAAGAGTGTTGTCTATCTTAATAATTTGGTGATTATTATTTTGTGACTTTTAATCTTTTGCACAAAAAGAAATTAAAAGATTAAATGAGGTGATTGGATGAAAGATTCTTTTTTGGATTTTAATGAAAAAAAGTGGCCACTTCTAAAAAAGGATTTAAAAAAAATTGTTGGAGATACTGCTTATAACAATTGGTTAAAACAACTTTCTTTTATATCAAATAAAGAAAACACTATTACATTATCAGTGCCAACAAAATTTCTTAGAGATTGGATCGTTAACAATTACTCAGATAAAATAAAAAATGAGTGTAAAAAGTATATTGAGAATATCGAAGCTATAAAGTTTGTTGTAAAGCCTGTCGGTGGTAGAGTTGTCCCTGGAACAACTAGAACTATAAAAAGTACTGATAATCAATGGAAAACAACTATGGATATTAGGTCTAATCAAGGCTCTTCATATCCTACTGACTTTGGAGCTCCACTTGATCCTAGATTTACATTTGATAATTTTGTTGTTGGCAAACCCAATGAATTAGCTTTTGCTGCTTCTGAAAGAGTAGCAGAGTCTGAAAAAGTTACATTTAATCCTTTGTTTCTTTATGGAGGAGTTGGATTAGGTAAAACTCATCTAATGCATGCAATAGGATGGAAAATAAAAGAACAACAACCAGATCGAAAAGTTATTTATTTATCTGCTGAAAAATTTATGTATCAATTTGTAAGAGCATTGCGATATAAAGATACTTCTGCTTTCAAAGAACAATTTAGATCAATTGATGTTCTTATGATAGATGATGTTCAGTTTATTAGTGGAAAAGATAATACCCAAGAAGAATTTTTTCATACTTTTAATGCCTTAATTGAACAAAATAAACAAATTGTAATTTCAGCTGATAAATCTCCTTCTGATTTAGATGGAGTTCAAGACAGGTTAAAATCTAGACTAGGATGTGGTTTAGTAGCAGATATTCACCCTACAACTTATGAACTAAGATTAGGAATTTTAATAGAAAAAGCTCAAAAAAGAGGTGTTGAAATTCCCCCAAAAGTATTAGAATTTTTATCACATCGCATAATATCAAATGTAAGAGAGATGGAGGGTGCTTTAAATCGTTTAGTAGCTCATGCAACTTTAGTTGGAACGTCAATAACAGTTGAAACTGCCCAAGTTGTATTACAAGATTTATTAAAAACTAGTAATAAAAAAATTACTATTGAAGAAATTCAAAAAAAAGTAGCTGAACATTTTAACATTAGATTAACTGATATGCATTCTCCACGTAGATCAAGGTCTGTTGCTAGACCAAGGCAGATAGCTATGTATTTGGCAAAATCAATTACTTCTCGCTCCTTACCTGAAATAGGACGTAAATTTGGAGGAAGAGACCACACAACTGTTATGCATGCTGTTAAAAAAATAGAGGAATTGAAGCATAATGATATTAATTTTAATGAAGATATAGAACTCTTAAAAAGATTAATAGATTCTTAGAATTTTTTTCATTATAAAAAGTATTAATGAAATTTACAGTTGAAAAAAGTAGCTTATTTAAATCACTGTCTCATGTTCAGAGTATTGTAGAGAAAAAGAACACTCTTCCAATTTTATCTAATATCTTAATAGAAGCGCATAACAATTCTCTAATTCTATCTGCTACGGATATGGATATTTCTATAACAGAAAAAATAAGTTGTAATGTTTTAGAGGAAGGGTCTACCACTGTAACTGCACATACACTGTACGATATAATAAGAAAGTTACCAGAAACTAGTGAAGTTGAAATTATATCGAATGATGGAAAAATTATGAGCCTAAGGGCAGGAAAATCAAAATTTTCTCTTAGCTGTCTTTTAAAAGATGATTTTCCAATAATTGAAGTTGGGGACTTAGAAAATGAAATAAGTATCGAATCGCTGAAACTTTTTAAGTTAATTGACAAAACACGCTTTGCTGTATCAAATGAAGAAACTAGGTATTTTTTAAATGGAATTTATTTTCATAAAATAGAGAATAATAATAAAAATTATTTATCTTTAGTAGCTACAGATGGACATAGGTTAGCAAAGTTTGATTGTGAATATAATGATACAATAAAAGATATACCTGGAGTTATAATTCCCAAAAAAACAGTTAATGAATTATATAAATTATTATCTGATTTTGATGGTTTAGTGAAAATAAATATTAACTCAAATAAGATAGTTTTTTTTGTTGGGGAATCCATTTTAATTTCTAAGTTAATAGATGGTAATTTTCCAGATTATAAAAGAGTTATACCTCAAGAAAATAAAAATACCCTGAAAGTTGATAGGCAATCTTTTAGTTTTGCGGTGGATCGAGTCAGTACAATTACCACAGATAAACTTCCCGTAATAAAATTTAAAATTATGAACAATATGGTAAACCTTTCTTCTGTAAATAATGAAAGTGGCACAGCTACAGAAGATATAAACGTTAATTATAGTGGTGAGGAAATAGAAATAGGATTTAATTCAAAATATATTTTAGAAATGATAAACAATTTGGAAGATGAAATGATAATATTAGATTTCAAAGATTCTATTTCACCAGTAATAGCAAAAGAAGAATCTAATCCAAATTTAATTTATGTATTAATGCCAATGAGAGTTTAATTTCTTTGGGTTATTTTAAAGAAATAAATTTAAATAATTATAGGAATTTCGAAAATTTTTTTTTAGAATTTAGAGGTGGATGCAATGTTATATTGGGACAAAATGGTTCAGGAAAAACAAACGTATTAGAAAGTTTATCTTTATTAGAAAAAGGTAGGGGCTTTAGAAAAGAAAAAATTGAAAATCTAATTAATTTTAACAATAAAAACAAAGACTTTAAAATTTTTTCTTTATTTAATAATCAAAATATTAATTATAACATTTCAGCTTTTTCTTTAAATAGAAATAAAAAGAAAATAGCCGTTAATGATAATTCCGATTTAAATTCTATTAAACATTTTGAATCTTTATTTTCTATAATTTATTTTTTACCTGAGATGGAAAGACTATTTATTTCATCGCCATCTTTTAGAAGAAATTTTTTAGATAGATTAATTTTTAATTTTAATAAAGAATATAATATTATTGTAAATAAATATAAAAAAGCAATTACTGAAAGACAATTATTACTTAAGGATCAAAAATATGATGAAAATTGGATTCAAAATATAGAAAACAATATTGCTGAGTATGGTAGTACTATTTACAAAAATAGAGAGGAACACATAAATGTTTTAAACAAAACTCTTAAAACAATAAATTCCTCAAAACATTTTTCAAAAGATTTCATATTGAAAATACAAGACAATTTTTATGAATCAAATAAACAAATAGATGAAAACAAAAACATTTATGTTTCTCAATTGTATTTAAATAGAAAAAAGGATTTTTTTCAAGGTGGTTGCTCAATTGGTCCGCATAGATCAGATATTATTGGACTCAATGAGTTAAATAATTTTAATTTAAATCAACTTTCTACTGGCCAGCAAAAAACAGTAGTGCTTTTAATCATTCTTGCACAAAGTGAATATTTAATAAATGAGTTAAATTTACATCCAATAATTTTACTTGATGAAATTTGCTCTCATTTAGATGATTCTAATAGAGAGCTACTTTTATATTTAACAAATCAACTAAAAGCACAAGTTTTTATGACAGGTACTGAGAAAAATTTTTTCTCTTTTTTATCTACAAAGGCCCACTATTGTAATATAACTTAGGAATGAATTCTTCTAGTTATTCATCATCTTCAATTAAAGTTCTAAAAGGTCTAGAGGCAGTAAAAAAAAGACCAGGCATGTATATCGGCGATACTGATGATGGATCAGGGCTACACCATATGATTTATGAGGTTCTAGATAACTCAATTGATGAAGCTTTGGCAGGTTTTTGTGATGATATTTCTGTTTTTTTAAACCCAGATGGAACTATTTCAGTGGAAGATAATGGAAGAGGCATACCTACTGATATACATAAATCTGAAGGCGTTCCCGCTGCTCAACTAATTATGACAGAATTACATGCTGGAGGAAAATTTGATCAAAATAGTTATAAAGTTTCAGGAGGTTTACATGGAGTGGGTGTTTCAGTTGTAAATGCTCTTTCTGAAAAATTAGAACTTGAGATTAATAGAGATGGATTTGTTTTTTATATGGAATTTTCAAACGGATCAGTTACAAAAAATTTAAAAAAAATTGGAAAATCAAAATTAGATGATAATGGAAAATCATTTACAGGAACAAAAATTACTTTTTTACCAGCGTCTACAACATTTACAAATATAGAATTTAATTTTAGTACTATTGAAAAAAGATTGAGAGAACTTGCTTTTTTAAATACAGGAATAAAAATAAATTTAATTGACAAAAGATCTACTAAAGAAAAAATTATAAAATTTAAATATGATGGTGGAATTAATGAATATGTAAAATATTTAAATCAAAGCAAATCTCCTATCCATAACAATCCAATATATTTTACATCTCAAAAGAATGATGTAACTGTTGAATGTTCGTTGCAATGGACAGACGCTTATCATGAAAATACTTTGTGTTTTACTAACAATATCACTCAAAGAGATGGGGGTACTCATCTTGCTGGATTTAGGGGGGCCTTAACTCGAAGTATAGTAAACTATATTAATGCAAAATCTAAAACTAATGTTAATATTTCAGGTGATGATGCTAGAGAGGGGTTAACATGTGTAATTTCAGTTAAATTACCAGACCCTAAATTTTCTAGTCAAACAAAAGATAAGTTGGTTTCTTCTGAAGTGCGTCCAGTAGTAGAGTCAATAAGTTTGTCAAAATTAGAACAATGGATGGAAGAAAATCCTACTGAAATAAAAAAAGTGGTAGATAAAGTTATAGAAGCATCAAATGCAAGAGAAGCAGCTAGAAAAGCCAGAGAATTAACCAGAAGAAAAACAGGTTTAGATAGCTCATCTCTTCCTGGAAAACTAGCTGATTGTCAGGAAAAAAATCCTGAAGAATCTGAAATTTTTATTGTAGAGGGAGATTCAGCTGGCGGATCTGCTAAACAAGGTAGAGACAGAAAAAATCAGGCAATACTTCCACTGAAAGGTAAGATCTTAAATGTAGAAAGAGCTAATCCAAAGCAAATTTTAACTAGCAATGAAATCATAACTCTTATTACTGCTATTGGTGCAGGAGTAGGAAACCCTACTGGCAATGAAGAGGAAGACAAAACTGAAGGAAGATTTAATTTAGAAAAGATGCGTTACCATAAAGTTATTATTATGACCGATGCTGATGTGGACGGTAGTCATATCAGAACATTACTGTTGACCTTTTTTTTCAGGCATATGAAGCCCATTATAGATGCTGGTAGATTATATATAGCTCAACCACCACTTTATAGAGCTAAAAAAGGTACATCAATTCAATATTTAAAAGATGAAGTAGAACTAGAAGATTTTTTAATTAATGAAGGAATAAAAAACTTGGTTTTAGAAATACCTAAATCTAAGGATAAAGTTAAGACAATTTCAGGAAAAGAATTATTAAAAACAGTAAATTTAGCAAGAAAAGCAAAAAAACTAATAATGCCTCTAACCAGAAGAATAGATAATCAAAAAGTAATTGAGCAAGCTTCTATAATAACAGCAATTGATGAGCAAAAGTTAAATAGTGATGAAGATGGAAATCAATTAGCTAAATATCTACAACAAAGATTAAATATTATTGAAACCAAATCATGGAATGTAACATATAGTTCAGGAAAATTAGTTATAAATAAAAGTGAAAGAGGAGTAAGTCATTCATATGAAATTAATAATGAATTTATTATTACACCTGAGGCTAAATCTTTAAATAAATTACAAGCTGAATTATTGGACAATTTTGGGGTTTTAAAAAATGGCTGTGCAGGTCTTATAAAAAATTTAAACAATGAACATAAAATTAATGGTCCAATTGATTTAATTGAAAAAATTTTAGAAATAGGAAAATCTGGTATACAAGTGAACAGATACAAAGGTCTTGGAGAAATGAATCCTGATCAATTATGGGAAACCACATTAGATAAAAATTTCAGATCACTTCTACTGGTAAAAATTGATGAAATTAATGAAGCAAAATCCCTATTTGAAACTTTAATGGGGGAAGTAGTAGAAGGAAGAAGAAATTTTATTCAAGAACACTCATTGGAAGTGATAAATTTAGATATTTAAGAATATTTGTGATTTAAGTAATGGAGTCATTCACAAATAATATCCTATTATCTAATCTTACAAGAATTAGATGGGTAGCAATCATTGGTCAATTCTTAGCAATAATTTTTGTATTTTATTATTTAAATATTAGCATTCCTATTTACTTTTGTTTGCTAATTATTTTGATATCAGTTTTGATCAATAGTTATAGTTTTCTAAATAATAAAGCTGACAAATATTTATCAGATAAACAGGCATTTAGCTTTTTAATTTTTGATACTATCCAGTTAAGTATATTATTATTTCTTACAGGAGGCATATATAATCCTTTTTCATTACTTTTGATTGCACCTTTAATTATTTCAGCTTCATATTTACCAATTTTTTATTCGATATGTTTGTTATTATTATCTTTGTTAAATGTAATTATAATTAGTAAATTTTTTATTCCAATACAGTGGAATCAATTATTTGAAGTTCCTTTATATTTTGCATATGGTTTAACTATTGCCCTAGTTATATCTTTAGTTTTTATTTTTATTTATGTTTATCTTTTTGCCAGTTCATCCAGAAAATTATCTGCAGCATTATCAGAAACTCAATCAGCATTATCTGATCAAAAAAAAATATCTGAGATAGGATCTTTAAGTGCAGCAGCAGCACATGAGTTAAGCACTCCTTTAAATACAATTTTTTTAATTTTAAATGATTTAAAAGAAAATAAATTTATTTTAAATAATTCATCAATTGCTAAAGAAATAGGCCTTTTAAAATCTGAAGCTGATAGATGCAAAGAAATATTATTAACTTTATCAAAAAACCCTGAAAATCTTAAAGATAATTTTTTAGATAAAACTAAAATTTCTAATATAATAAAGCTAAATTTTGATAAATTTAATTCTCAAAATATAAAATTAAATTTAAATATGCAGGATAAAAACGGAGAACCTTTAATACAAATTAAAGATGAATTAATATACTGTTTTGGTAATATTATTCAAAATGCAGTTCAACACGCTAGAAAAATTATTAATGTAGAAATAAAATGGAATATTAAAGAACTCTTAATAACCATTGAAGATGATGGCATAGGTTTCAAAAATGATATTTTAGAAAAAGTTGGACAACCATATATATCAAAAAAAGAAAATGGTATGGGACTTGGTATATTTATAGCAAAAAACCTAATTGAAAATATAGGAGGTTCTATTGCTTTTAGTAATAACAAAAATAAAGGCGCAAAGGTTGAAATAAAAATATTTCGTGTTACTTGAATTATATGAATAAAGATTTACTAATAGTTGATGACGATCTTCCTTTCAGAGATAGATTAAGCAGATCTATGGAAAAAAAGGGTTTTGAAGTTGAATCTTATTCTGATTATACTTCATCAGTAAAAAGAGTTAAAGAAAAAAAATTTAATTTTGCAATTGTTGATATGAGATTAGGTGATGGCTCAGGATTAGAGTTAATAAAATTAATAAACACAATTAGTCCTGAAACCAGATCTTTATTACTTACAGGTTATGGAAACATAGCTACTGCTGTAGCTGCTATAAAATCTGGTGCAATTGATTATTTGCCTAAACCAGCAGAAATTAATCAAATATATGATGCCCTTATTTCGTCAAAAGATATATTGCCACCTCCGCCTTCTAACATTATGACTGCTGATAGAGTTAGATGGGAGCATATTCAAAGAGTTTTTATACAATGTAATAGAAATGTTTCTGAGACAGCTAGAAAATTAAGAATGCATAGAAGAACTTTACAAAGAATTTTAAATAAACATGCTCCTAAAGAATAATGGTTTCTAAACTAACAGTTTTGGTTCCAGTTTTTGATGAAATAAATTTAATTGAAAATTTTACAAAAAAATTATTATTAACCTTTAAAGATACAACTACAAAATTTATTTTCGTTGATGATGGCTCAAAAGATGGAAGTGATAAATGGTTATCTAAAAATTTACCTATTATATGTAAAGATAAAAACTTTGAATTAATTTTATTAAAGAAAAACCATGGCAAAGGTTATGCTATACGTAAAGGGTTAGAAAAAGCTAAAAGTGAATATATATTATGTATTGACTCAGATTTAGAATATGATCCAAAAGATGCTTTAGAAATATATAATATTGCCATAGCTAATAATAAAATTGATGTTATTTATGGATCAAGATATTTAGGTGGTAAAATTCAACTAAGAAAACATTTTTTAAATGATATAGCTGTCAGAATTAATACCTATTTATTTAATTTACTTTTTGATCAGTCTCTTACAGATTTACATACTGGAACAAAGGTATTTAAAAAAGATTTAATTGATAAGTTAAATTTAACCTTAAATGGTTTTGGTTTAGAAATTGATATGAGCAGTCAAATAGCTAAACAAAATGTTAGTATTTATGAATATGGAATTAGTTATGTTGAGAGAACTAAATTTCAAGGAAAAAAAATTAATTTTATAGATGGTATTTTAAGTTATTATTTCTTATTTAAAACCAGATTCTTGCAAAATAATTTGAAGCTACATTTGTAAAAACATCTTGAACAAGCTTAGTTTTTAATTTTGTTGAAACTTTTCTTTTACCAAAGTTTGTTTTTAGATTATCCATATATTTTATATGCCTGAACTTCCCGAAGTAGAAACTACTATTAGAGGTTTAAAATCTATAGTTGGTTCCAAAATAATTAATATAAAAATTAATACCCCTAAACTTCGATATTTTATACCTAAAAGTATATTATTAATAAATAGTGCTAGAA
>CACJSL010000031.1 GCA_902596065.1 uncultured Alphaproteobacteria bacterium
TGGAGGTCTTGTAATTTTTATTCCAGCTGATGATAAATCATCACAAGCTTTATAGACATCAGCAGTTTCTATACAAATATGTCCCCATCCATTTCCTTTGTCATAAGAATCTTTTTGTTCCCAGTTATGTGTTAGTTCTAATGTTGGAAATTCGTTTTCTGGTCCATAACCAATAAAAGTATTGGTAAATTTTCCTTCAGGATAATCAGTTTTGCGAAGAACCGACATTCCCAGTATTTCACAATAAAACTTTATAGATTCATCAAGGTTTTGAACACGTATCATCGTGTGAGCTAGTCTGAATCCTTCATTGATTTTTTCTTGAGTCATTTTTTAAGATTTATTTAATGATTTAATCACAATTTTTTGAAATGCGCGAACACTTTTTTCCCAGTGTGGAGATAATAATCCACCGTTTTTAGCTGCAGATGATAATCTTCCCAGTTGTAATCTCTCACATATTTCATGATCTTCTTTATGAACATCCCACCACAAGTTTCTCAATTTCTCAATCTCTTTTTTCTTTAGCTGCATGTCTTCTGTAGTATAAATAATTCTTTTTTGACGAGTAATCCCTGGCTTAATAGGAATGTTTAAATGCACACCAATTTGACCAGGGTAATAAGTTCCAATGATAAAATTTGGAAATAATGATAAATATTTAGAACTGACAGCTAAACTGTCAGCTGCAGTACTTTCTTCTTTTAAATCTACCCCACTTCCATAACATCTTCCATCTACTATTGTGTAATGATCTTTAAGTGGTTGACTAGTAGTATTTTTATGAACAAATTGAACATGATAAGGTTCTATATAATTTTCAATTAGAAATTTCCAGTTGGTGTTAATTTCTCCAAAATCTAAAGTAGCTACAGGTACAATTTTCTCTAAGTTTATATCCTGAAGATGTTTCATTAAGGAAGAGGCATATTTTTCAAAAGGCAAAGCTTTTTTGTTTAAATTAATAAAAATCCAGTCATGCCAAATTTTCATTCTAACAGATTTTAATCCATTATTTTTTCTAAGAAAATTTTTAGGTTCATGATTATTTGTACCTCCAAAGTGAGGAGAAGATACTAAATTTCCATTAAGATCATATGACCAAGCGTGATATGGACAGCTAATAATTTGACCAACATTTTTTTCTTTTTCTACTAATTTTAAACAACGATGACTGCAGACATTATGAAATGCATTAATTTTATCTTTAGATTCTTTAATCAAAAGAACAGGTTGATCTGCTACATTTATTGGAAGTACATCTCCTACATTTTTTAATTCATGTGCAAAACCTACAAAAACCCAATTCTTTGAAAATACGTTCTTATTTTCTTTAGCCCAAAAAGATTTATCTGTATAAGCTTTTGAAGGTAACCCTCTAAATATACTATCAGGCATAATCTTTATATGCTCCAAAAAAGAAAAAGAAAATCATATCCACAAAACCTTATCACAAACTCATTTAAAATAAACTATAGTGTTTATCAATTCATGATATAAGAAATTTAGTATGACAGATAATACTTATGACGAAGGTAGATTGAATTTACCTTTTGTGGGTATATGCACATTTGGAAAATATCCTTATATTGAAGATTGGGATAATATTAATGCAGATGTTGCATTTATGGGCGCTCCTTTTGATTTTGGAAGTCAATTTCGCACTGGATCAAGAATGGGACCAAGAGCAATAAGAGAGGCGTCTACATTGTTTTCATTTGGACATGCAGGAGCATATGATTTTGAAGACGATATTACTTATTTACCATCAAAAACTACTAAAATTGTAGATATAGGTGATGCAGATATTATTCATACAGATACGTTAAAAAGTCACGCAAACATTAAATTTGGTGTTGAAAAAATTTTGGCTTCAAAAGCAATTCCTATTATTATGGGAGGTGACCATTCTATAAATATTCCTTGTATAGATGCTTTTGAAAAAGAAGATCCATTTCATATTATTCAAATTGATGCTCATTTAGATTTTGTTGATCAAAGACATGGAGTAAAATATGGGCATGGCAACCCCATGAGGAGAGCTTCTGAAAAGAAATATGTTTCAGGAATGACTCAGATAGGTATTAGAAATGTTTCATCTACTGCTAAAGATGGATATATAGATGCAAGATCACGAGGCTCTTCAATTTTTTCTGTTCGGCACTTTCGTCGTCTTGGTATAGAAAAAATATTAGAAACTATTCCTAAGAACAAAAGGTATTATATTACAATAGATATAGATGCTTTTGACCCTTCAATTGCACCTGGCACAGGTACGCCTAGTCATGGTGGATTTTACTATTATGAAGTTCTTGAATTACTTGATGCTATAATTAAACAAGGAGAAGTTATAGGCATGGATTTAGTTGAAGTTGCTCCAGATTATGATCCAACTTTTTCCACATCAACACTCGCAGCTCAATTGTTAATGAATGCTATTGGAAGAATTTTGTATTATAAAAATTTATAGAATAAAAAAATCGAAATGAGTTCAGTTTTAATAGACGATAATAACTGTTTGTTAATTCAAAGTGATGATCTATCAAAATTTTTGTTACACCCTCAATGGCTTCGAGAAAGATTATCTGAACCAGATTATGTGGATACAAATAATAAGCAAAGACTTTACGAGCCATCATTATTAAATCAAGATTTAAAAATAATAGAATATTCTTTAGAAGGAAATAATTTAAATATTCATTTTTCAGATGGCGCAAAAGGCACTTTCTCATTACAGAATTTGTTAGCTGAAATAAAAAAGGTTGATATTATTCCATTAAAAACACCTTGGAAAAATAATTTTACTAAGTTGCCAATTTTTGATCATGAAAAATTAAGTAATCAGAAAAATTTAATTAAAATGTTAGAAAATTTTCAGCAATTAGGTTTTGTTATTATTTCAAATATATCAAAAGCTGAAGGTACTGTAACAAAGTTTGCTGAAAGTTTGGGTCCAGTAAGAACAACAAATTTTGGCAAACATTTTGATGTTGTTTCAAAACCAGATCCTAATGATTTAGCATATACGAGTCTTGGTCTTACGGCTCATACTGATAATCCTTATAGAAAGCCAATTCCAGGAATTCAAATTTTGCATTGTATTGCTAATGAAGCAAAAGGAGGAGATTCTTGTCTTGTTGATGGATTTGCCATAGCTGAGCATTTAAGAGAAACTGACAAAGAGGCCTTTGAAATATTAACTCAAACAGACGTTTTGTTTAAATTTACTGATAAAGATATACTTTTAGAAAATTATGGCAAATTAATTGAATTAGATGATTTTGGAAATTATGTGCAAAGTAGATTTAGTGGAAGATTAGATTTTGTAACATATTTAGAGCCAAAAAAATTGGAAAAATTTTATTCTGCAAGAAGAAAAATTTTTAACTTATATGCCTCAAAAGAATTTGAAATTAATTTTAGATTAGAGGGTGGTATGCTTATGATGTTTGACAACTTAAGAATATTACATGGACGAACTGAGTATGATGTGAGTACTGGCTTCAGACATTTACAGGGATGTTATATTGATCATGACTCTACTGAAGGTAAGCTTAGATTATTAAAATCTATTAAATCTAATGAGTAATTTAAAAAATTAAATTATCTGATTATAAAAGGATCATCAATTTCTTTTGTTGAGGTATTAATCCAAGTAGTTTTTGTATTGGAATAATCTTTCATTACCTCTAATCCTGACTCTCTACCATACCCACTATTTTTAAATCCACCAAATGGAGCAATTGGAGAAATAAGTCTATAAGTATTAACAAATACAATTCCTGCTTGTACAGCTTTTGAAACTCTCATTGCTATTCCATTATTTTCTGTAAATATTCCAGCGGCAAGCCCAAAACTATTATCATTCATTAATTTAATTGCATTTTCTTCATCTTTAAATTTCATTACAGATAAAACTGGACCAAATAATTCATTCTCTGCAACAGGCAAATTATGATTTGCACACTCAATTATTGTAGGCTCAAAATAATAACCATTTTTAAATTTATCAACTTTATTTCCTCCAGTAATTATTTTACCTCCTAATTCCTTTGTTTGTCTAATTTTTTCTTCTATATTTTGTAATTGATTTAAAGTAGCAAGGGGTCCTAGTTGAGTTGTAGTTGATAAAGGATCACCAATTTCAATTTCTTCTACTCTATTTTTTAATTCCTCTAAATATTCATCATAAATTTCTTCTTGCAAATAAAGTCTTGAACCAGCAATACAACTTTGACCACCTGCTCCAAATATACTTGCCATAATTCCATTAATAGCGTTGTTTTTACGAGCATCTTTAAAAACTACTACTGGACTTTTTCCACCAAGTTCTAGAGATATTTGAGATAAATTTTCTGCAGAGTTTCTAACAATATGTTTTGCTGTATGGACACCTCCTGTAAATGCTATTTTATTAATTTTTGGATGCGAAGTAAGTAACTTGCTACAAGTATCTGCAAAACCAGTTATAATATTTACTACACCTTTTGGTATTCCAACTTTATCAATAATTTTTGCAAATTCTAATAATGGAGTAGGGGCAATTTCTGATGCCTTAATAATAATAGTATTACCCATTGCTAAGGCTGGAGCAAGTTTGACTGCAGTGAGAAACATTTGTGAGTTCCAAGGGATTATGGCAGCAACAACACCAACAGGAACTCTGGTGGTGAAAACATGCATATCTTCTTTATCTATTGGAAGCGTTGATCCTTCAATTTTGTCAACCAATCCAGCATAGTAATAATAATATTCAGCGATATAATTTGCCTGAAATCTTGTTTCTTTAAATAATTTCCCAGTATCTTTTGTTTCTATTGTTCCGAGTAATTCTGCTTTCTCCTTAAGTTGATCACCAATTGCTCTTAAATAGTTTGCTCTTTTACTAGGAAAAATTTTTGACCATTCTCCATAAAAAGCATTATGCGCTGCTTCTACGGCTGAATTTACTTCATATTCCTCTGCGAGTGAAATTTCTGCAAATTCCTTTTCTGTCGATGGATCAACAGACTTAAAAGATTTACCTGATTTAGATTCAGTGAATTCACCGTTGATATAATTTTTAAACTGTTGCATCAAACCTCAAATATATTTTTATTATCATAATATTTGCTCATATTTGTTTTCCACTCACAATAGTTGTTTTTGTGTATTAGTGACACTGTAAACCCTCCAAATCCTCCTCCGGTTAATCTTGCACCCTCTGCTCCAGATGTATTTGATTTTTCAACAATCAAATCAACATCTTCAGTTGAAGCTTCAAAATCTTTTGAATATGATTGATGGCTTTCATTCATTAACTTTCCAAATGATTTAATATCTTTATTTAATATATACCCCTTTGCTTCGAGGACCCTAGCATTTTCCGTAATAACATGTCTTGCTCTTTTTAATATTAATTCATCTTTTATTTTATTTTGATCAAATTGCCCTGGTTTAATTGAACCTAAATATTCTGTGCCAAGATACTCTTCGGCCTTTTTAAGTTGGTTATACCTTTCATTATATGCACTATCTCTAAGATTTCTTTGTACGGCAGAGTCAACTAAGCAAAAAACCCAATTATCTGGTAGGTCTATCAATTCAAATTTTAAACTTAAACAATCTAAAAAAAAAGCTTTTCTGTGAATACCAATTGAGGAAACCATTTGATCCATGATCCCTCCTGAAACACCTATATAATTACGTTCAACTTTTTGAGCTAAAATTGCAATATGTTTTTCTGTGTATTCAGTATTAAAAAAACTATTTAGTGACTTTAAAACAGCAACGCAAAGAGCTGATGATGATGAAATGCCGCGTCCTATTGGAATAGTTGAAGATATATAAATATTTAAATGAGTATTAGGTATGTTTTTGTTTTCATCATAAAATACAAATAAAGAACCTTTTACATAATCAACCCATTTATTATTTTTTGACTTAATAAAGTCAGTAAAATTTATTTGCTCATTAAAATATTCAGAATAAACTTGATATTTTTTGTTTTCATTTTTTGAAATTTGAATAGTTGTTTTAAAATTTAAAAGAGATGGCAAAACATACCCTCCTGTATAATCAGTATGCTCACCTATTAAATTTACTCTTGCATGCGCACTGTTAACAACTGAAAAATCAGTATGAAATATATCTTTAAAACTCTTCATAAACTAAATATATAAATTATTGATAATGAAAATAAACTCAATTTTTACTAAAAATAATAAATTAAAAATATCCATTTTTAATAACCAATATAAGCATGGTGATTTTAAAATTTGTTTTTCTCTGATTTATTCTATTCAAGAAATTGATGGTGGAACAATTTCAAAAAAAATTGGCAGATACTATGAAATATTCTCTGAACAGGATGAAGTAACTCTTACACTGCAGGAACCAAGGATAGGCTCTTATAATCTTTCATGCGGCCCTGAGGGATTGTTTGTTTTAGGAAAAAATGATCAAATTATAGAGTGCAAAATTGATCTCTTAAAATTTGAAAGCCCTATACCTCAAATTATATATTCTGATGATCATGATAAAATATTTGATCCAGTAATCCCGCTCCCTAATATTTCAAAATTAGAAAAAGAGACTATTCATATTAAAAATTTAGATTTTAAAATATCTTCAGATGAAAAAGATTTTTTTAAAAATTTTGATAATTTACTAGAAGTATCTAATATAAGATTTAATTTATCAGCAGGACATTCTATAGTTTTTAATAAACAAAACTTAAGATCTGAAGAATATAAAATTAAAATTAAGAAAGATTCAATTTTGATTGAGTATTCTGATTATGGAGGAAAGTTTTATTCAATAATAACCCTGATACAACTTATAAACTTTTATAATACAAATTTACCTCTTGGATTAATTGAAGATAGACCAGCTTTAAATTGGAGAGGTATGCATTTAGATTGTGCGAGACAATTTTATACCATTGATGAAATAAAAAGACTTATGGACTATATGTGTTTTTTTAAATTAAATCGTTTTCATTGGCATTTAACAGACAATGAAGCTTGGAGAATTGAATTAGAGTGTTATCCTAATTTAACAAAAGTGGGTGCATTTAGAGGTTATAATCATTCAATTCCACCTTTCTATGGCACTGGTTACAATAAAACTGGAGGTTATTATTCCCGCAATCAAATCAATGAATTGATTGTGTATGCAAAACAAAGAAATATTGAAATTATGCCTGAGATTGATTTACCCGCGCACTCTTGGACATTGCTTCAAGTTATGCCTGAGTTAAGAGACTCAAGCTCCAATATAATTTCAGAAGACGTAGGTAATTATACTGACAATACAATTAATCCTGCATTAGAGGAGACAAACATTTTTTTAAAAAATATTTTAGAAGAGTTAAGTAAAATATTTTCATTTAACATAATTCATGTTGGAGTTGATGAAAGACCAAAAGAGTCATGGGAGGGATCACCCAAAGTAATTAAATATATGAAAAAAAATAATATTAAGTCGTTTGATGAATTGCAAGATGATTATATGAATAATATCATTAGTATTCTAAAAAATTCAAATAAACTAACAGCAGCTTGGAACGAGGCTGCATTACCTCCTCATAATGATATTGGTTCTGCTGGAAGTGGAGGAAAAGTTGATAAAAATTGCATTATATTTGCTTGGGAGCATCCTGATGTCGGATTAATGTCTATAAAAAAAGGTTTTAAAACAGTTCTTTGTCCTGGTCATAAAACATATTTTGATATGGCTTACAATAACTCTACATATGAAAGAGGAATTTGTTGGGCTGCCACAATAGAAGTAAAAGAAGTTTTTGATTGGAATCCTCTTCAAGATTATGAACCTGATGATTTAGAAAATGTGTTAGGTATTCAGGGTCAACTTTGGTCAGAAACAATTACAGATAAAGAATACTTTGATCAAATGATTAACCCTCGCCTCTCAGCACTTGCTGAAATAGCTTGGTGCACAAAAGCAAAAAGATCATGGGTTCAATTTAGATCATCGTTAATAAATAATTTAGAATATTTATCAAAATTGGGGTGGAAGTTTCATAATTTTTAGTATTATGATTATTATTTTAGGGCGATAAAATGAAAATTGGAGCAGTAGGACTAGGAAACAGAATAGCACATGTATATCATGAATTATCTCAAATTAACAAAGATGCTGAATTAATTGCCTATACTGATCCTTTGCCGATAGGTAGGGAATATGCAGAAAAAAATAATTTTTTTCCTAAAAAAAGTTACCCTACTCTAAAAAAAATGATTAGTAGTGAATCCCTTGATTTACTTATGATTGGATCACCAAATCATTTGCATTTAGAACACATAAAAGAAGGATTATCTTCAGGTTTAAAAATTTTTGCCGAAAAACCAATTGTAGTTGATGAAAATCAAACTGTTGAATTAGCTAAACTTATTAAAGAATATGGAAGAGATAAAATTCTCGTTGGATTAGTCTTACGTTACTCTCAACATGCTAGATCTGTTAGAGATTTAAT
>CACJSL010000032.1 GCA_902596065.1 uncultured Alphaproteobacteria bacterium
TTTTACATCTTTAACTAATAAAATACCTGAAATAGAAGGTAGAGGTAAAATAAATAAAATTAATTTTAATAAGAAAAAAATTAATTTTATTGATGAATCTTATAATGCAAGCCCTCAATCAATGAAGATATGCATAGATTATTTTAAAAAAATTCAGACTAAAAAAGAGCAAAAAAAATTATTAATTTTAGGAGATATGAAAGAGTTAGGAGAAAATTCATTAAATTACCATATTAAGCTTTTAGAATATATTGTGAAAAAAAAATTAAGTAATGTAATTATTTGTGGCGAATTATTAAAAATCGCTTTAGATAAAATTTGTAATAAAAATATTTTAAATATGGATGATATAAATTCAATTATAGAATTTGCAAAAAAGAATTTAAAAAATAATGATATAGTTTTAATAAAAGGTTCAAACTCTTCTATGACTAGAGATTTAGCTTTAAAACTTTTAAAAAATAGGAGATTATAATTGTTTAATTATTTAGCTACTGAATATACAAGTTTATTTTCCTATTTAAACTTATTCAACTATATTACTTTTAGAACTGGTGCCGCTATATTAACTTCTTTATTTTTTTCTTTAATTTTTGGAGAGATAATAATTTCTAAATTAAGCCAAATTCAACCAATAGGACAGCCTATAAGAGAAGATGGACCTGAAAACCATATAATAAAAAAATCTGGAACGCCAACTATGGGTGGAGTTTTAATTTTAGGAAGTATTACAATTTCTATTTTTTTTTGGGCAGACCTTTCTAACAAATTTATTTGGATATGTTTTTTTTCATCTATTATATTTGGACTCATTGGGTTTATAGATGATTATAAAAAAGTTAAATATAGAAATCATAAAGGTATTAAAGCCTCTACTAGAATAATATTTCAAATAATAATCAGCTTAATTATTATTTATTTTACGCAGCAATTACTTTCTGAAAATTATAAAAGTACTTTAAGTTTACCATTTTTTAAAGACCTTATTTTAAATTTAGGAATATTTTATTATATTATTGGAGTGATTGTAATTGTGGGATCTGCCAATGCGGTTAATTTGACGGATGGTCTTGATGGTTTAGCTATTGTTCCCGTTATGATAGTTGCGTTATCTTTTGCATTTATATCTTATGTATCAGGAAATATTATTTTTTCTGAATATTTACAAATTCTCTATATTAAAAATAGTGGCGAATTAGCAGTTTTTTGTGGTGCAATTGTTGGAGCAGCATTAGGATTTCTTTGGTTTAATGCACCGCCAGCTAAAGTATTTATGGGAGATACAGGATCACTTGCTATGGGGGGTGCACTAGGATCGCTTGCTGTTATAGTAAAGCATGAAATTGTTTTAGCAATTATAGGAGGTTTGTTTGTTTTAGAAACTTTATCAGTAATTATTCAAGTTTTAAGTTTTAAATTAACAGGAAAAAGAATTTTTCGTATGGCACCATTACACCATCATTTTGAAAAAAAAGGATGGGCTGAACCAACTATTGTTATAAGATTTTGGATTATTACAATTGTTTTAGCGTTGATAGGGCTAGCGACTTTAAAAATAAGGTAAAAGAATTCATTAATGAAATATATTTACGGTTTAAGCAAGAGTGGGGAATCAATTGTAAATTATTTGAACTCTATTAATGAAAATTTTTTTTGTTGGGATGATAATATTACAATTAGAAAAAAAATAAAAAAAATTAATAAAAAAAATAAGTTAATAGAACCAAAGAAATTAAATTTTGATTTAATTAAAGAGTCTTTTATTACTCCAGGAATATCTTTAAAAGATAAAAAAATTAATATACTTAAAAATTATAAAATTAAATTATATAGAGATTTAGAGTTATATTCTCGTATAGTTAGTAAGAAAAAAATTATAGCTGTAACTGGAACAAATGGCAAATCAACCACTACAAAGTTAATAAGTGATATATTAAGTCAAAATAATATACCTAACTTTATGGGAGGCAATATTGGTATTCCATTATTAGATTTTCCATTAAAGCAAAATAACTTAAAACATCACGTTGTAGAACTGAGCTCTTATCAATTAGAATCGTTTAAAAAATTTAATCCTTATATTTCAATACTTTTAAATATTTCTCGAGATCACTTAGATAGATATAAAAATTTTAAAGAATATATTTTCCAAAAAGAAAAATTAATTATTTCTAATCGTAAAGGTTATAAAATAATATGTATTGATGATAAAAATGCCTATTTAATCTATCAAAAATACAAAAAAAAGATAATACCTATTTCCTCAAAACCATTTAAGGGTGCAATATTTTATGAAAATAATTTTATTGTTGACGATTATTTTGAAAAAAATAGAAAAATTGAACTAAAAGAAATCTCAAGCTCACTTTTTGGAAATTTTAATATTCAAAATATATTGGCTGCGTATGCAGTATCTAAAATTTTAAAAATAAATTTAATTAAATTTGTCTATATTCTAAAAAAATTTAAAGGATTGCCTCATAGACTGGAATTAGTTTTTTTAAATAAAAAATACCGTATTATTAATAATAGCAAATCAACTAATTTAGAGTCATTAATTAATGCAATTAAAAATTATACGAATATTAATTTAATTGTTGGAGGAAGGCCTAAAGACAAAAATTTTAAAAAATTATTAAAATATAAAAATAGGATTAAAAAAATATATTTAATAGGAGAATCCTCAAACCTTATCTCAAAGGATTTAGAAAATAAGATTTCTTTAGAATTATGTCATAATTTACATAATGCTATTAAAAAGATTTTTTTAGATATTAAAAAAGAAAAGCAATTTACCAATATACTCCTTTCCCCTGGTTGTGCTTCATTTGATCAATTTAAAAATTTTGAAGAAAGAGGCAATGAATTTAAAAAATTAATAAGAAAAATTAATCATGAATAAAATATTCAATTTTCAAATATGGTGGAAAGAAATAGATAAAATCAATTTTATACTTATTTCTATTCTTCTAATAATTGGTATTATATTATCTTTTTCTTTAAATGAATCATCTATTTTTTTTAATAAACACTTAGTTTTTGCTACATCTTCTTTGTTTATAATGATTTTTTTGTCTTCTTTAAAACCAAAAACACTTAGAAGAGTGTCTTTATTTTTTTTAATAATATTTATTTTTGCATTACTAATAGTTTTGTTAATTGATACTGAAATAAAAGGTTCTAGTAGATGGCTTAAATTTTTAGGTTTTAGTTTGCAACCCTCAGAATTTATTAAACCTTTTTATTTTATATTAAGCGCTTGGCTAATAATTCAAGGAATCAACGGAAGACAATATTATCTATTAGTTTTGATTCTTTCTTTTCTTATAATTTCAAGTTTAATTATTTTACAACCTGATTTTGGAATGACTATTTTATTTTTTTTAACTTTTTTTTGTCAACTATTTATTGCTGGACTTTCTATTTTCTTAGTTATTTTTTCTTTAATTGCTATTTTACTTTTATCTCTTTTTTCGTACTATTATTTTGATCATGTTAAAGAAAGAGTCGATCTTTTTTTTAATCCAACACCTGGCGGATTTGAGCAAATTGATTATAGTTTAAAAGCTTTCAAAAATGGAGGTTGGTTTGGAAAAGGGCCTGGTCAAGGAATTTTAAAAGAAAAAATTCCTGATGCAAATACAGATTTTATTTTTGCAGTAGCTGGAGAAGAATTAGGCTTTATCTTTTGCTCAATTATTATTTTATTAATTTTAACAATTATTATTCGTCTTTTGCTTAAATTACTTAAAATGCAAGACCCTTATATTATTATATCAATAGTAGGATTAACATGTTGTTTTGGACTGCAATCTTTAATTAATATATTTAGTTCTTTATCTATTATTCCAACAAAAGGAATGACTTTACCTTATATAAGTTATGGTGGTTCTTCAATGATTTCAAGCTCTATATTGTTTGGTTTTTTACTTGCCTTAACAAAAAATAAAAATTCTTATGAATAAAAAGATATTAATTTGCACAGGAGGAACAGGGGGTCATGTAATACCGGCTGTAAATTTTGGAAATTTTTTAATTAACAAGGGTTTTGAATGTTGTCTAATATTAGATAAACGAGGAAATAAATTTTCAAATGATTTTATGGGTAGAGTATTTATTATAAATTCTTCTCATTTATCTGGGAATATTTTTTATAAATTTAATTCTTTGATAAGTCTTTTAATTGGTCTTATACAATCATTGTTTTTTTTAAATAAAATAAAACCTAATATATGCATTTCATTTGGAAGTTATGCAACTTTTATGCCATTAACAGCTTTGTTTTTTTATAAGTTTTTTAGAAATATTAATTTTTATTTACACGAACAAAACTCAGTAGCAGGTAAAGTAAACTTATTTTTTTTACCATTTACTGATTCATTTTTTACTAATTTTGAAGAAGTGATTAATTTACCTGAAAAATATAAAAAGAAAAAAATACATGTTGGTCTACCTAGTTATAAAAAAGTAAATGAAGAAATTACTCAGATAGAAAATACATCAAAAAAATTAATACTTATTTATGGAGGAAGCCAGGGTTCTAAAAATCTAATAAATAATTTTTTATCATTAATAAAAACTATTGATAATAATGAATTAAAAAAATTAAAATTTATAATACAATGCCCCAAAAAATTAGATGTTTCAATTGAAAAATATTTATTATATTTAAAAGTTGATTACCAAATTGAAACATTTTTTTATGATATCGATAATATACTTTCTAAAACTCATATTGCCATTACTAGGGCTGGAGCCGGTACAATTAATGATTTAATAAGACATCAAGTACCTTCTATTATTTTCCCTTTGCCAAATTCAATTTATGATCATCAGTATTATAATGCTAAGTTTTTATTAGATAAAAAAGCCTGTATAGTGTTAAATGAAATTACTTTTAAACTTGATGACTATTCAAAAGATTTTAATAGATTAATTACTGATAAAAAATATTTTGAAAATATGAAAAAATCTATCAGTAAAATTATTCCACCAGATACTAATGAATTAATTTTAAAAACAATATTATAAAAAGATAATGAATAAATTAAATAAAATTAAAATTCACTTTGTTGGTATTGGAGGGATTGGAATGTCAGGTATTGCTGAATTAATGTTTGATCTAGGTTATACGGTTCAAGGAAGTGATATTAGTATAAATGCTAATATAAAAAGATTAAAAAAAAGAGGTATAAAAATTTATAATTCTCATCGCAAAAATCATATTCACAATATGTCTGCTATTGTATTTTCTACTGCAATCAAAAAAAATAATCCTGAATTAATAGAATCTAAAAGATTGTACATACCTCTAATTACTAGAGCAGATATGTTAGCTGAATTAATGAAACTAAAAAAATCAATAGCTATTGCTGGTTCTCATGGCAAAACAACTACTACGAGTTTAGTTGGTTCAATATTTGATAATGCAAATTATGATCCAACTATAGTTAACGGAGGAATAATTAATTCATATTCTAAAAATAACCGTTATGGGAAAAGCAATTGGATGATTGTTGAAGCAGATGAAAGTGATGGTTCCTTTTTAAAACTGCCTCACGAAATTAATATAATAACAAATATTGATATAGAACATTTAGATTATTATAAATCAAAACAAAATCTTCTTTTAGCTTTTGAAAAATTTGTAACTAATCTTCCTTTTTATGGTTTTTCAATAATATGTACTGAAGATGTTAATTCACGAAAGATTTATAAAAAAATTAAAACTAGAAGAATGATAAGTTATTCAAAAAAACAAAACTCAGATGTTAAAATCATTAAAATAACTAAGGATAAAAAGGGAAATAATTTTTCTTTATATTTTAAAAAAGGAGTAATAAAAGGAATCAAAGGGAAATATGATTTTAAGACTAATCTTATGGGAGATCATAATATATTTAATTCAACAGCAGCCATAATAACTGCTTTATTAGCTGAAATTCCAATACAAAATATTAAAAATTCCCTTAAAGTTTTTCAAGGAGTCAAAAGAAGGTTTAGTTTTATTGGTAAAATTAACAAAGCATCTATCTATGATGATTATGCACATCATCCTTCAGAAATAAAGGCAAGTTATGAAATTGCTAAACAAATATCTGATAAAAAAATTATAATAGTATTTCAACCTCATAGATATTCTAGAACAAAAATATTACAAAATGAATTTCTAAAAATTTTAACAAAAATAGACGTATTATATATCCTTGATATTTATTCCGCAGGAGAAAAATCTATTTTAAATATAAATTCAAAAAATTTAGTAAAAAAAATTAAAACTAAAAATAAAAATACTTTTTATATACAGAATCCTAAAAATTTAAAGCTTCTTCTTAAAGGATATTTTAATGATGAAAATATTATTGTATTTATGGGTGCTGGATCAATAACTAATTTTGCACATGAGTTAGTTTCTTAAAGGTGAGAGAAATAATAGATAAAATTGACTATAATTTTAAGACAAAATTTTACTATAATTATGATACTTCAAAAAATGTTTGGTTCAGAACTGGTGGAAAAGCAAAAGTATTTTGCATTGTAGATAATGAAAAAGAATTAAGCATTATATTACAAAATTTAAAGGGTATCCCTTATGAAGTTATAGGAGCAGGCTCAAATATACTTATTAGAGATAGTGGTTATGAAGGTTTTTTAATAAAGTTAGGAAAAAAATTTAATCAAATTAAATTAAAAAAATCTAATTTAACAGTAGGGGCGAGCATCTTAGATATTAATCTTTCAAAATTTGCCCAATTAAACAATTTAAAAAATTTTGAATTTTATTCAGGCATTCCTGGAACTGTTGGGGGAGCGGTAAAAATGAATGCTGGATGCTTTGGATCAGAAACAAAAGAAATATTAATTGATATTAAAACAATAAATAATAAAGGAGAAATTAACACTATCGATAAAAAAAATTTAAACTTAGATTATAGGCAATCTCAATTACCTGAAGGAGATATAATTATATCAGCAAACTTTCATTATAATTATGGAGATAAAAATGAAATAGCTAAAAAAATGAATGAAATTAAGATCAATAGAGAAAAAAAACAACCTCTTAAAGAAAAAACAAGTGGAAGCACATTTAAAAATCCAAAAAATAATTTTGCAGCTAAACTAATTGAAATGTCTAATTGCAAAGGCCTTTCAGAAGGAGGAATATTTGTTAGTAATAAACATGCAAATTTTCTTATAAATAAACAAAAAGGAAATGCAAATCAGATTGAAAAATTGGGCAATAAAATAATAGAGAAAGTATATAATAAATTTAAAATCAAATTAGAATGGGAAATTAAAATCATAGGACAGAAATAATGCATAAAAATAAAATTTTAATTTTAGAGGGAGGCTTTAATGAGGAACATGAAGTATCTCTTGCCACTGCTAAAGAAATTAAAAAATCATTATTTAATCAAAATATAGAATTTAAATCATTATTAGTATCTCCAACAAATTTTGAAGAGAAAATAATGAATTTTAGTAATGAATATATATGTATTAATGCTTTACACGGCCCCTATGGGGAAGATGGACAAATACAAAAAATACTTGAAAATTTATCATTTAAATTTTCTCATTCAAGTTCTGATGCTTCTAGACTGGGGTTTAATAAAGAATTATCTAAAAAAGCCTTAAGGAACACCAAAGTCTTAATGCTTGATCACGAAGTGGTAGAGAGTAAATTAATAAATAAAGAAAAATTAATTGAAATTTTTTTTAAACTAGGTTCATTTGTACTTAAGCCTGTAGCCAGTGGATCAAGTTTTGGTGTAAAAATTTTTAAAACAATTAATGATATCAACTATTTTTCAAATGATCTTATAAAAAATTTATCTATATATAAAAAACATAAAGATTTATTATTTGAAAAATATATTCAAGGCAGAGAACTAACAGTTGCCGTTATAGAAAAAAACAAAAAAAGTATTTCAGTAGAAGTTACTGAGATTATTTCAAATATGGAGTTTTTTAATTATAAAGCAAAATACTCTCCTAA
>CACJSL010000033.1 GCA_902596065.1 uncultured Alphaproteobacteria bacterium
AGTTTGCTTATTCTGAAGTTTATGCGCCTTTAAAATTAAATATAGGTCATTGTAGACTTTCTGTGGCAGCTCCTCTAAAACTTATTAACAAAGAGGATCCATCTACTTGGAGTAATATTCGAATAGCTACAAAATACCCAAATCTTTCTAAAAAATTTTTTGCTTCTAAAAGCATACAAGTAGAAACAATAAAACTTAATGGCTCAATGGAACTGGCTCCTTCTTTATCAATGTGTAGAAGAATTGTTGATTTAGTTTCTACAGGTAAAACTTTAAAAGAAAATGGCTTAAAAGAAGTAGAAAAGATTATTGATGTTGAGTCTAAATTAATTATTAATAGATCAGCATATAAAACGGAAACCAAAAAAATTGAGTCTATTATTAATGAAATAGAAAATATTATTTAATGAAGTTTCTTAATATTAATAATAAGTCATTCTACAAAGAACTTGATTTTATATTAAAAAAAAGATCGCATAATAATTCTACGAAATTAGATAATGAAGTATATCAAATAATACAACAGGTAAAATCTCATGGAGATAAAGCATTATTTAAATATGCAAAAAAATTTGATAAATCATCAATTAACAAAAAAAATATATTATTATCTAAAGAAGTTTTACAATCTTATAGAAACAAAATAGATGATGACATATTAAAAGCTTTTAAAATTGCAATTCGCAATATTACTAATTTCCATAAGAAACAAATGCCTAAAAGTTTTCAAATCAAAAATCATGGAGTCAAAACAAGCTCTAAATGGTCCCCAATACAATCAGTAGGTCTTTATATTCCTGGAGGAATAGCGTCTTATCCTTCTTCATTAATTATGAATGTTATTCCTGCTAAAGTTTCTGGAGTCAAAAGAATAGTACTTATGACTCCTGCAAAATCAAATAAGATTAATCCATATATACTAGCTTTAATTGATGAATTAAAATTAAGTGAAGTATATCAAATTGGTGGAGCTCATTCTATTGCTGCTTTAGCATTTGGTACAGAAAGTATAAAACCAGTCAATAAGATATTTGGACCTGGAAATGCTTTTGTAGCTAGTGCCAAAAAACAAGTTTTTGGAGATGTGGGTATTGATTTAATTGCAGGTCCTTCTGAAATAGTCGTAGTAGCAGATTCTATAAATGATCCAAAATGGGTTGCATCAGATTTAATTGCTCAAGCAGAACATGATGAAAAAGCTCAATCTATATTAATAACTGATAGTAAGAATTTCGCAAACAAAGTGCTGTCTTCCATTAAGGATTTAATTTCTAATTTACCAAAAAAAAATACTATTAACAAAAGTCTTGATACATATGGATTAATAATTTTAGTAGATGATTTTAAAAATTGTCATAATATAATTAACAATATTGCTCCTGAACATTTGCATCTTCAAAATAAAGATCGAAATAAAATTTTTAAGAAAGTAATTAATGCTGGAGCTATTTTCTTGGGTAAATATTCATCAGAAGTTTTTGGTGATTACATTGTTGGAACGAATCATATTTTACCTACATCAGGAACGGCAAAATTTTCTTCAGGACTAGGTGTGTTAGATTTTATGAAAAGAACTTCAGTAGTCGAGATGAATTTTTCTGGATATAAAAAATATGCTTCTAAAGTTGCTAAGATGGCAAATATCGAAAACCTAGAAGGACATAAATTATCTATAAAAATTAGACAAAATGATAAAAAATAAATATATAGATACTTTAATATTTATGGAGTTTTAATGCCAAAAGAAGGATCAATTGAGTTTCAAGGTGTAGTATTAGAGTTACTTCCAAATGCTATGTTTAAAGTAAAACTCCAAAATGATCACGAAATATTAGCCCACTCTTCTGGAAAAATGAGAAAAAATAGAATTAGAGTATTAGCAGGAGATAAAGTAACGGTTGAAATGACTCCATATGATCTCACAAAAGGTCGAATAACGTTTAGATGGAAGTAAAAAAAAATAAAAACACTAAGCCTAAGAAATACTCTAAAATAGCTAAATGTCCGATTTGTAAAAACAAATCAATAACTGAATTTTCACCCTTTTGTTCAAAAAAATGTAGTGATTTGGATTTAATGAAATGGCTTTCTGATGAAAATTATATAAATTTAAATGAATAAATAATCTTAAATTTTAAAAATATAATTGAATAAATTAAAAAAACAATTTATCACAAGTTTTTTTGCCCAGATAGCTCAGTTGGTAGAGCAAAGGACTGAAAATCCTTGTGTCCGTGGTTCAATTCCACGTCTGGGCACCATTTGTAATAGTATTATATGGAAAAAAAAATATTAGTATTTTCTAACGGCGAGAAAATAGGTGATGGAATTATAAAATTACCTCTTTTATATGAAATAAAAAAAAGATTACCTAAATATAAATTGGTGTGGGTTACCAATAAAGGATCAACAGCTTATAGAGATAAATTAAAATTTATAGCTGAACAATATATAGATGAAATAATTGAGAAAGCAGATTTAAGTCCTTTTTTTTGGATGAAAATATCTAAAAATTATGATTTTGAAAATACGTTTTATGAATATATCTTAGATACTCAAAAATCTTTATACAGAACGATTGCCTTAAAAAGAATTAAAAATAAACAATTTATTTCTGCAACAGCTAATGGTTTTTATTCATCTATTAAATTTATTAAAAAAAATAAAAGAAGATATTATTTAGATGATTTATTTGCTCTTTTAGATTTAATCAAAAAATCTGAAATAGAAGAAAATTTTAAAATTAAAATACCCAAAGATCTTGATTTCAATTTAAATAAATTTTTTAAGAAAGATCAAAAATATTTTGGAATTGCTCCTGGTGCAGGAGAGAAAAATAAAATATGGCCTTTAGAGAATTTTATTAATGTAGGAAAACATTTCTTAAATAAAAATTATAAAGTTGTCTTATTTTTAGGGCCTGAAGAAAAGCATTTAAAAGAAAAAATTCTTTATGAATTTCCAGAAGCAATAATTCCCGAAGAGTTAATTTCAAATTTTTCTAATATTGAAACTGTTATAGCTTCTACTAGATATCTTAAGTTTGCACTATGTAATGATAGCGGGGTTAGCCATATGCTTTCAACTAGTTATTGTCCTCTAATCAAATTGTTTGGCCCAAAAGAATCTTTAAAATTTACTCCATCCAATATTAATATACATACTATTTCAGCTTCCATATTTAACGATAACAACAAAATAGATTCTATTCCTGCTGAATATGTAATAGACAAGATTAATAAACTTCTTGAATAGCCTCATATAGAATTGGACAACATAAAATTCGATCTTTAAACATGAGTACAAATTATGTTTAAGTTTGAAAAGTTAGTTTTTGGAGACCTAGGTTGGGGAGATGAATTTCTTTTAGCAATGCTGATGACTTTAGTTGTTAGTGTTTTATCCATGGGACTAGGTATATTTATTGCTATTTTTACTGCTTGGGCAAAATTAACTTATTCAAGAACTCTAAAATTTATAGCTAGTTTTTACACTACAGTAATTCGTGGCATACCTGAACTTCTAGTTATCTATCTTATTTTTTTTGGAGGTAGTTCATTAGTTATGAAAATAGCTAAAGTTTTTGGATATGATGGTTATTTAGAACTTAATGCGATCACTATTAGTGTTATTGCTATAGGTATTATTTCTGCAACATATTCCAGTGAAGTACTAAGAGCTGCTTTTTTATCTATCCCAAAAGGCCAAACTGAAGCAGCTAAATCTCTAGGTCTTTCAAAGCTGCAAATTTTCTATAAAATTCTTACTCCACAAATTTTAAGACATGCTATTCCTGGCTTAGGTAATGTTTGGCAAGTAACCTTAAAAGATACTTCTTTAATATCTGTTACAGGCTTAGTGGAAATAATGAGGCAAACACGCATAGCTTCAAATGTTGAGCATTCTCCTTTAACTTTCTTAATAACTGCTGCTTTTCTATATTTATTTCTAACAACTTTTTCTTCTAAATTTTTTAATTTCTTAGAAAGAAAAACAAATAAAGGTTATGCATAAATGTTTTTTAATATCTCATCCTACATAACTGAAACATTAATTTATAAAAATTTTATATTAATATTTAGTGCATTAGATGAAACTTTATTATTGCTTTTGATTTCTTTACCATTAGGTTTTGTTCTTTCATTAATTTTTGCTTTAGGAAGAATATCTAAAAATACTTTAATTTCTAGGGCAGTAGCCAGTTATATTTTTACAATTAGAGGAACTCCATTACTTGTGCAAATTTATTTAATTTATTTTGGTTTAGGGTCTGTAAAAGCAATAAGGGAAAGTATTTTATGGGTATTACTTAAAGAACCTTTTTGGTGTGGTGTTTTGGCATTAACTATTAATACTGTTGCATATGGTGCTGAAATTTTTAGAGGTGGAATACAATCAGTAACAAAAGGACAAATTGAATCTGGTCAAGCATTAGGTTTTTCAAAAATAAAATTATATAGGCGAATAGTCTTTCCAATTGCTTTAAGGCAAGTACTTCCTACTTATGGTAATGAATTGATTCTTATGGTTAAAGCAACTTCCTTAGTGAGTTTAACAACTTATATGGAGATGACTGGTATTGCTAGAAAAATTATGGCCAAAACATTTGCTCCTGTTGAAGCATTTGTTGCCGCTGGTATACTTTATTTATTTTTAAATTTTTTAATGGTTCAACTAGTGAAATACTTAGAATGGAAATACAATCCTCATCTCAGATTAAATAATTAATTATTAAAATTAAATTATATATCCAATATCATCAATTACACTTTTTAAATATGAGTATCCTTTTTGAGCATATATATATGGATTGGCTTTATCTGGATCTTGTTCAGCTTCAATAACTAGCCATTTATTATATTTATTTTGATATAAAATTTTAAGTAAAGGCAAATAATCAATACATCCATCTCCAGGAACTGTAAAAACACCTTTTAAAAAAGAATCTCTAAAACTCAAGTTATTTGATAAGGAATTTTCTAAAATATCTTTTCTAATATCCTTACAATGTACATGATTGATACGAGATATGTATTTTCTTAGAATATTTTCATAATTTGCTTCTGCAAATAGTAAGTGACCAGTATCATAAAGAAGAAAAGTTTTATCATTTGTTTCATTGATGAATCTATCTACATCTCCTTCAGTTTGAATAATTGTGCCCATATGTTCGTGATAAGACATTGGCAAACCTATATCAAATAACCTATTAGAAATTTCTGATATTTTTTTACCATATGATGTCCATTCACTTTCTTCTAATTTTGGTCTGGATTTTAAAGGTATATCTCCTAAGCTTTGAATTGAGTCAGATACGTCAGCAAAAACAAAGACATCAGATTTAACAAATTTAAGAAGTTCTATATGATCTTTCATAGCTGACCATTCTTCATCTACAGATCTTTTTCTTAGTAATGCACCATACCATCCACCAGGCATTTTTAATTGATATTTATTTAATAAAAACTTTATTATGCCGGGATTACGAGGAAATTTTCCCCCAAGTTCAATTCCACTAAATCCAGATTTAGAAGCTTCTTCTAGGCAAGTTTCTATTGGAGTATCTCCTCCAAGTTCTGGCATATCATCATTACTCCAGGCTATTGGAGCTATTCCTAAATTAATTTTCATAATTTTTTATATTATTATAATTATTTATGTATTTCATTATTTAAAAGTATAATTTAAATAAATAAATAATGAAAGTTTTAATAGTTGATGGAAACGAAAAATCTGCATCTGATCGCTATATTGAGCTTGGTATGCTTACGCAGTATGAAATATACAAAAAAGTTTTAGAGAATATCTCGGATATAGAATTAGAAATAATAGTTATTCATCCTGCAAATTTTAACGATTTTTTACCGAAAGGAATAAATTTGGATGATTTTGATGGCATAGTTTGGACAGGTAGTGTTCTTAATATATATGATTATGGCCCTTCAATAGAACGTCAAATCGACTTAGCAAAAAATCTTTTTACTAAAGAAAACAAAATATTTGGTAGTTGTTGGGGCTTACAAGTATTAGCAACTGCTGCTGGTGGATCTGTTAGAAAGAATCCTAAAGGATTAGAAGCAGTGATTGCTAAAAACATCACTTTAAATGAAAAAGGAAATAATCATCCAATGTATAAAGGCAAACCAAAAGTTTTTGATTCTTTTTGTTGGCATTACGATGAAATAGAAAAGTTGCCTAATGAAACTATAGTATTGTCCTCTAATGATCAGAGTAAAGTACAATCTATTTCTTTTTCAAAAAATCAATCTAAAGTGTGGGCAGTTCAATACCATCCTGAATTTAATTCTCATTGGATGTCAGGATTAATGAATCAGAGAAAAAAATTATTATTAGATAATAATATTTTTTCTACTGAAGAAGAATATGAAAAATTACATTCTTTTTTTACAAATATATTTCAGAATCATCAACTTAAGAAAGAATTATCAATATCTGATACTTTAATTGTTGATGACATTCACACAATTGAACTTAAAAATTGGCTAGAGTATGTTAAGAGTGAAATTTAATTAATAATTTTGTAGCCTCTTGCCATTTAAAAAATTGTTTTTTTATAATTGATTTATTCATTTTTGAATTATAAACTTTTTTTCTATTCCAAAGTTTCGTAATTTCATCTATATTTTTTATTAAGCCACTATGTATCCCAGATAAATATGCTACTCCTAGAGAAGTAGTTTCAGTATTATTTGGTTTAATAATTTTTATTTGTAAAATGTTGCATAAACTCTGAACAAAACTATCGTTTTTTGTCATACCTCCATCTACTCTCATTTCTTTAATTTTAATTTTTGAGTCTTTTTCCATACAATTAACTAATTCTAATGTTTGAAAACCTAAGCTCTCTAAGATTGATTTAACTATTTCATTTCTGGATGTATTTCTTGTTAATCCAAAAAAAGCACCTCTTACTTGAGGCTGCCAATGTGGTGCGCCTAAACCAGTTAATGCCGGTATAGCAATTACATTTTCATCTTTATTTGCATTTGAGTATAGTTTGTTCGTATCTTTAGAATTTTTAAACATTAATAATTTATCTCTTAGCCATTGTATTGAAGAACCAGCAACAAATATGCTACCTTCGTAACAATACATTTTTTTATTTCCTATTTTATAAGCAACACTAGTTAATAGTTTGTTTTTTGATATTTTAAATTTATTACCAATATTCATTAATAGAAAACAACCTGTTCCATATGTGCTTTTGGCTTTTCCTAAAGTAAAACATGTATGACCTATAGCTGATGCTTGCTGATCTCCTGCCATACCTCCAATTTTTATAGGTGACCCAA
>CACJSL010000034.1 GCA_902596065.1 uncultured Alphaproteobacteria bacterium
TAGCCTTACATTATATTTTTGATACTCCTAAAGATAAATTAATTTGGGATGTAGGTCATCAAGCTTATCCTCATAAAATATTAACTGGAAGAAAACAAAAAATTGAAACTTTGCGCCAAGAGGGTGGTCTATATGGTTTTGTAAAAAGAAGTGAAAGTGAATATGATACTTTTGGAACAGCTCATAGTTCAACTTCAATTTCAGCAGGACTAGGTATTAAGATAGCTCAAGAATTAAAAAAAGACAATTCAAAAGTTATATGTGTAATAGGGGATGGCGCTTTAAGTGCAGGAATGGCCTATGAAGCATTAAATAATGCAGGTGCAATGAATAAAGAGTTAATTGTGATTTTAAATGATAATGAAATGTCTATTGATCAACCTGTCGGTGCAATGAGTTCTTATCTTTCAAAACTTCTTTCTTCTAGATCTTATTCTAATGTAAGATCTTTAATCAAAAAACTATCAAGTAAATTTCCAGAGTCATTTCAAAAAACTTTACATAGAGCAGAAGAATTTTCTAAAGGATTTGTGTCAGGAGGAACATTATTTGAAGAATTAGGTTTTTTTTATTTAGGCCCAATAGATGGACATAATTTTAATCATTTAATTCCTATAATGACAAATATAAAAAATAATAAAATTCATAAACCTATTTTTTTGCATGTAATCACAAAAAAAGGTAAAGGTTATAAGCCTGCCGAAGACTCTAGAGATAAGTTTCATGGAGTAAATAAATTTAATATTAAAACCGGTCATTCCTTATCGAGCAGTAATAAGCAAACATTTTCTGAAATATTTGGTAAAACTCTTGAAAACGAAGCCCTACAAGATGAAAAGATAGTCGGTATTACTGCTGCCATGGCTAGTGGTACAGGACTAAATTCATTTAGTAAAAAATTTCCCCAAAGATTTTTTGATGTTGGTATTGCTGAACAACACGCCGTTACTATGGCGGCTGGACTAGCAACTGAAGGTTTTAAACCTTTTGTTGCAATATATTCAACATTTCTTCAACGTGCATACGATCAAATAGTACATGATGTAGCTATTCAAAAACTACCTGTTAGATTTGCTATTGATAGAGCTGGTCAAGTTGGTGCTGATGGACCCACTCATGCAGGTTCTTATGATATTTCTTTTTTAAATTCTTTGCCAAATTTTATTATCATGGCAGCATCAGACGAAAATGAATTGATAAGAATGATAAAAACTTCATTGTTAATTAATGATAGACCCTCATCTTTTAGATTTCCAAGAGGTTTTGGATCAGGGATTAGTGAAGAACTTAATTTAAATCCTCTAGAAATTGGCAAAGGTAAGATAATCAAACAGGGCAATAAAATAGCAATCATAAATTTTGGAGCTAGACTTGAAGCTTGTAAAGAAGCAATAGATATTTTAAAAAACCAAAATGTATTTCCTACTTTAGTAGATGCTAGATTTGTAAAACCTTTAGATACAAATTTATTAAATCAAATACTTGATAATCACGAATATATTGTCACAATTGAGGAAGGATCAATCGGAGGCTTTAGTTCTGCTATTTTAAATTATGTTCATAATTTAAAGGTTACTGCAACAAAATCAGTTATTAAGAATATTATTTTTCCTGATAAATTTATTGAACATAATTCTCCTGAGAATCAATATAAAGCTATAGGAATGGATTCACATTCAATAGTCAAAAAAGTTCTATCTTTTGATAATTCAGATATAATCCCTTTGCATAATTTTAAAAAGAATAATTAATTTGAAAAAAAGAGCTGATTTACTTTTAGTTGAAAAAAAAATAGTTGCATCTCGTACAAAAGCACAGGCTGTAATTATGGCAGGTCAAGTTTTTATAGATGGAAAAAAAGTTCTTAAAAGTGGAGAGCTTTATAATATAGAATCTGATATTGAGTGTAAGAGTTTACATCCCCAGTGGGTATCTAGGGGGGCATTGAAGATACTAAAAGCTTTAAATCATTTTCAAATAAAGCCAGATGGATATATTTGCTTGGATATAGGCGCTTCTACGGGAGGCTTCTCAGATGTATTATTATCAAAAAATGCTAAGAAAATTTTTTGTGTAGATGTTGGGATTAATCAATTACATGAAAAATTAGTGTCAAATCCAAAAATTATAAATATACAAAAAACAAATGCAAAATTATTAAATAATGAAATCATAACTGATAAAGTTGATCTTATTGTTTGTGATGTTAGTTTTATAAGTATGAAAAAAGTTATAAAACCTTCTTTAAATTTCTTAAAAAATTATGGAATTATACTTGGTTTAATAAAACCTCAATTTGAGTCTTCAAAAAAAGAAATAATGAAAGGTGGAGTAATTTTGGATTCAGATGTTCATAAAAGAATATGCGATAGTTTTGTAGAATGGTTTACAATTGAATGTAATATGGATGTAATTGGATTGATAGAAAGTCCAATTAAAGGCCCAAAGGGAAATACAGAATTTTTAATTTGTGCAAGGAAAAAATTATAAATATCTTAAGCAATGATCGGCTAATGTAGTAGCCATCATAGCTTCTCCAACTGGAACTGCTCTAATGCCAACACAAGGATCATGTCTTCCTTTAGTAGAAATTTCTTTCTCTTTATAATTAACATCTATAGTTTTTCTTTTTGTTAGAATAGAACTAGTGGGCTTAACACAAAACCTAACTATTATATCTTGTCCTGTAGAAATTCCTCCTAGTATACCTCCATTATTATTAGATAAAAAAAATGGTTTATTATTTTTTATTCTCATTTCATCAACATTTGAAACGCCGCTTTCATATACGCTATTAAACCCATTTCCTATTTCAACACCCTTTACTGCATTTATACTCATCATTGATTTTGCAAGATCAGCATCTAGTTTATCATATACAGGTTCACCTAGTCCAACAGGCATTCCTTTACATCTTACTTCAATAATTGCTCCTAAAGAAGAACCTTCTTTTCTAGCCTTAAGAATAAGATTTTCCCATTTTTCAATTATTTTTTCATCTGGAGAAAAAAAATCATTTTTTTCAATAAAATCTTCATTCCAGTTATCATAATTTATTTTAATCTCTCCAACTTGAACTAAAGCTCCAGTTATTTTAAATTCGTTTTTAATTTTATTCTTAATTACTTTTCTTGCAATTGCACCTGCAGCTACTCGCATTGCAGTTTCTCTTGCACTAGATCTACCTCCTCCTCTGTAATCTCGAATTCCATATTTTGACCAATATGTATAATCAGCATGTCCAGGTCTAAATATATCTTTAATATCTGAATAATCTTTTGTTTTTTGATCTTCATTATTTATTAATAATGATATTGGATGTCCTGTAGTCTTCCCTTCAAAGACACCAGAAAGTATCTCAACTTGATCATTTTCTTTTCTTTGAGTAGTAAACTTGGATTGACCTGGTCTTCTTTTATTTAAATAAATCTGAATATCTTCTTCAGATAATTCAATTTTAGACGGAACCCCATCAACTACACATCCTATAGCTTTACCATGACTTTCACCCCATGTATTGAAGTTAAATATTTTACCAGAAATATTAGACAACATTATTGATCCTTTTTAAATTCTGCTAAAAGGTTAGAAATATTTTCAGTCTCATCTACTGCTACCATCCCTACGGTATGATAACCACAGTCTACATGTTGTATCTCTCCTGTAACTGCTCCTCCTAAATCACTTAAGAGATAGAGAGCAGCATTTCCTACATCTTCTTGACTAACATTTCTTTTTAAAGGAGCATTAAGCTCATTCCATTTTAGAATGAATCTAAAATCTCCAATTCCTGATGCAGCTAAGGTTTTAATAGGGCCAGCACTGATAGCATTAACTCTTATATTTTTTTCTCCCATATCTACTGCTAAATATCTAACACTTGCTTCTAAAGCAGCTTTTGCAACTCCCATAACATTGTAATGAGGCATTACCTGTTCTGATCCATAGTAAGTTAGAGTTAAAATTGAGCCCCCTTCATTCATTATAGGTTCAGCTAATTTACAGGCTTCGGTGAAAGAAAAACAAGAAATATGCATCGTTTGATTAAAATTTTCACTAGTCGTATTGTAATATTTTCCTCTTAATTCATCTTTATTTGAAAAACCAATACCATGAACAAGAAAATCTATATTTTTCCATTTTTCTTTTAATATTTTGAATGTTGTTTGCATTGAAGCAGTATCAGTAACATCACAAGGAATTATTATTGAAGAACCTACACTTTCAGCTAAAGGAGAGACTCTTTTTCTTAAAGCTTCACCCTGATAAGTAAAGGCAACCTCAGCACCTTCAGAAGCTATTTTCTTTGCAATTCCCCAAGCAATTGATCTATCATTAGCTACTCCCATAACTAACCCTTTTTTCCCCTTCATGATCATATCTTTTTTCCCACTAGAATAAAATTCTTAATTATTTTATTAATATGAACTATATATACATAATATCTTGAGCCGTCTAAAAAATATGAAAGAAAAAAAATTAATTATCAACTCATCTAATAATCCATTCAGTTTATTTAAAGAGTGGTTTGAAGAGGCTCAAAAAAATGAAATTAATGATGCTAATGCTATGAATTTATCTACAATATCAAAATCCAACTTCCCTTCATCTAGAATGGTTTTATTAAAGGATTTTGATGATAGAGGCTTTGTATTTTATACAAATATAAAAAGTAAAAAAGGAAACGATATAATAAATAATCCAAATGTCTCTTTAAATTTTCATTGGAAATCTATTACTAAACAAGTGAGAATTGAGGGCAAAGCTATATCAGTCTCTGACAAAGAGGCAGATGAGTATTTTAATTCAAGACCTAAAGAAAGTAGAATAGGAGCATGGTCGTCCAATCAATCGAGTAAAATGAATAATAGAGAAGATTTAATTGAAAAATATACCTTTTATAAAGAAAAATTTAAAGAAGGTTCAATTCCTCGGCCTGATTATTGGAGTGGCTTTAGAATAGTACCTAGACTAATTGAATTTTGGCAAGATATGCCTTTTCGTCTTCATGACAGATTGGAATTTATAAAAATTAATAATAAATGGGAAACAAAAAAATTATTCCCATAAATTAGTTATCAGTCCATTTTTTAAGTAGCCAGGAGCTTGAGTTAGCTTTATTTTTACCACCTATTTCCCAAATAGTTTCAATATTATTTTTTTCACAATATTCTTTTTCAGGAGTCGTTTTCTGATTTCTATCTCCTCCATTAGCAAGCTTTATTGTGCTATTCGAATATTTTGTTTTTGCTTTTTTTATTCCATCTATACAAGTAGTATCAGAGTCATCAAAAGCTATAACTTCAATAACACCTTTAATAGACCCCATTATAATTCTACGTTCTTCAAAATTATGAAATTCTTTTCCTTTTTTTTTTCTTAACCATTCGTCAGAATTTAATAAAACTACAACACTTCCATGTTTAGAAGCTTCTTTAATTAATTTTATATGACCTTTATGAATAGGATCAAAACCACCACTAACTAAAATAATATTCTTCATGTATCTTTTCTCCACTTTTCAGGATTATATAAAAAATTTTCCAAACTTGTAATTTGTTTAGTTGAATATAATTTTTTTATTTTAATTATATTAATAATATCTTTCCATGTACAAAGTGAATGTAAATTTATTTGGTAGTTTGATAGAGATGATTTTTTGAAATCAAAAATATCATAATAAAAAATGACAAATATATCAGTAATTATAAGTTTTGCTTTTCTTATAGCTTCTATAAAAATTATTTTGCTTCCTCCATCTGTAGCTAAATCTTCAATTAATATTGTTTTTTGTTTTTCTTTAAAGTGACCCTCTATTTGTTGATTTTGACCAAATCCTTTTGGTTTTTTTCTAATATAGATCATTGGTTTTTTTAGTAATTGTGAAAAAAAGGCAGAATACGGAATACCAGCAGTCTCACCACCAGCTAAAGTATCAAAATCTAAATTATTTTCTTTAAAATATTCTATTCCATAATTTATTATAGCTTGTCTCTCATTAACAAAAGATATTATTTTTCTGCAGTCAACATATACTGGGCTTTTCAATCCTGATGTAAGTGTAAAAGGATTATCAAAAGAAAATTTTACTGATTCTATATTTATTAAAATCTCTGCAACTTTTTCATTATATTTTTCCTTCATTTTTATGTAATTTGTGAAATGTGATCCTTTGAAAAGTTTCCAGGTACAATCATTACAGGTATGCGTAGCGTACTAATCTCTCTAGAAATTAAAGCATTTATAATAGGACCTGGGTTTTTTTCATTTTCATTAGTATTTGCGGCTAATACCAAAACATTAATACCTTCTTCTTCTTCGATTAATTTTTTTAATTCAGAAATTATTTCTCCTTCTCTAGTATGTAAAACAGGCACTATACCAGTTGCTTCTTTTACAATAGTTGCAGCTGTATTAAGAACTTTTTCGGCTTCTTCTCTAGCTTCATTTTTCATAATTTCAGAAATTCCTTGTGTTGTTAAAACATCTAAAGGTTCTATAAAAGTAGCAATAATAATTTTTCTTCCAGTTTTTTTTGATCTAGCACAGGCATATTCCAATGCAATATTCATCTCAGTTGAATTATCTGCAATAACTAATATATATCGATCGTCACTCATTGTTATAACCTCCTAAAAACAGTTGCAGCAATCAAGCCACTCATTATAGCAAAAAAAATAGATAAAAATCCATAAGTTGCAGGTTTTTCATAAGCAAATTTATAAACCTTTTCACCAATCCCAGATTTTTTTATGTTGATAACTCTATTTTGTTTATTTTGAATTATTTGATTTTTTACTTGATAAATAGTCACTTCATATTTTCCTGGCACAGAATTTGAAGGAAAAAATATACGAGTTTGAAATAATTTATTATCCACATTTTGAAATTCATATTCTTTAAATAAATTTTCAGAAAATTTTAAATCAACTAAGTTTTTATTCCATTTTGCTAATTTTTTTTGGTCTATGAAATCTCTTTGTGTAATAGCATTTACTAAAAGTTCATTAAAATAGAGCTTTTCTTTAATAATAGACTCTTTGCTTAAAATATCTTCTACAGGTTTAGTAGATGAAATAAAAAAAAGTGAAGGTAAGTTTTTATATATAACTCTTTTGGTATTAAACCAAAAACCCAAAATCCTCTCTTTTTTTAGGACACTTGTATCTTTATTTGGGCCTTTAATTGAAATTATAGTATCTTGATTTTTTTGTAAAATTCCGAATATAATTATTTCTTTTCCATTAAAATCAGTTTGTATTTGAATTTCTTTTTCAGACAAATCAAAATAAGACTCCT
>CACJSL010000035.1 GCA_902596065.1 uncultured Alphaproteobacteria bacterium
AAAAAATTCAGACGTAATAATTGTTACCGCAGGATTTGCCAGAAAACCAGGTATGAGCAGAGATGATTTAGTACAAAAAAATTCCACTATTGTTCAACAAGTAGGTCAAGCAATAAAAAAGTATAGTCAAAAATCTTTTGTAATTTGTATAACTAATCCTCTTGATGCGATGGTTAGTGTATTACAAAAAAGTGCAGGATTAAAAACAAATATGTGTGTTGGAATGGCTGGTGTATTAGATAGTGCGCGACTAAAATATTTTTTATCGAATGAGTTTAAGGTTTCAGTAGAGGATGTTAGCGCTTTTGTTTTAGGTGGACATGGGGATACAATGGTTCCTCTAATTAGGTACTCAACTGTATCTGGAATTCCAATCCCCGAATTAATAAGATTAAAGCTGACTACTAGCAAAAAAATTGATCAAATTATTAAAAGAACTCGCGATGGTGGTGCTGAAATTGGTAAACTTTTGAAAACAGCTTCTGCTTTTTATGCTCCTGCCTCCTCTGCTATTTCTATGGCAGAGTCTTTTATAAGAAATGAAAAAAGGGTTTTGCCTTGTGCTGCCTATTTAAATGGAGAATATGGTGTTAAAGGATTTTATGTAGGTGTTCCAGTAATAATAGGAAACAAAGGTGTGGAAAAAATCATAGAATTAAAACTAAATTCTTCTGAAAAAAAACAATTTAAACAATCAATAAATGCAGTAAAAAATTTAACAAAACTTGCAGATAAATTATTAAAAAAAAATAAATGAACCTCCACGAGTACCAAGCTAAGGAACTCCTAAAAAAATTTGACCTTCCTGTGCCTAAGGGATTAGTTTTTATTGAGAATCTATCACAAATAGAAGAAAATTTAGAAACTTTAAAAGGCCCTCCGTGGGTTATTAAATCTCAAATTCATGCTGGAGGAAGGGGAGCTGGAAAATTTAAAAATAATTTTAATGATATGGGAGGGGTACAAGTAGTTTTAGAAAAAAATAAGGTTTTTAAAATTGCAGACTCAATGATTAACAATGTTTTGATAACGAAACAAACAGGCCCTAAAGGAAAGGAAGTAAAACGTATTTACATTGAAGAAGGTTGTAAAATAAAAAAAGAGTTTTATCTCAGCATCTTAATAGATAGAAATACCTCTCAGCCTATGATGATGATTTCAGCATCTGGAGGTATGGATATAGAGAAAGTTGCAGAATCAAATCCAGATGAAATAGATTATATTTACTTTTCTGATTTGACAAATATTGTCTTAAACAAAAATTTAATAAAAACTTTAGGTATTTCAGAAAAGCAATTTAAAGAACTGAATACTATAGTAAAAAAACTAATTAAATTATTTATAAATGTAGATGCAAGCAGCATTGAGATCAATCCTTTGGTTTTAAATGATGAAGGACATTTTATTTTATTAGATTCAAAGATAAGCTTAGATGATAATGCATTATTTCGTCATCCAGAGTTAAACGAATTACAAGATATAAGTGAAGAAGATCCATTAGAGTTAGAGGCTACTAAAAATAATATGAACTATGTAAAGTTAGATGGTGCAATTGGATGCATGGTAAATGGAGCTGGTTTAGCAATGGCAACTATGGATCTAATTAAACAATTCGGAGAAGAGCCTGCAAATTTTTTAGATTTAGGAGGAACTGCAAATAAAGAAAGAGCAGTAAAAGGATTTAAAATTATTCAATCGGATTCAAATGTTAAATCAGTACTTATTAATATTTTCGGAGGAATCATTCATTGTGACATGATAGCAAATGGTATTATAGAAGCAGTCAAGGAACTAAATTTTAAATTACCAATTGTAGTACGTTTTCAAGGAACAAACTCTAAAGAAGGAAGAGATATTATTAATAAGTCAAACTTAGGAATGACTTCAATTGATGATTTTACTGAAGCAGCAAAAAAAGTAGTAGAGTTAGCAAAATAAATGTCAATTATAATTAATAAAGACACCAAAGTTATTTGTCAGGGTTTTACAGGATCTCAAGGAACTTTTCATTCTAAGCAAGCTATTGATTATGGGACTCAAATGGTTGGAGGGGTAACACCTGGAAAGGGAGGAAGTATTCATTTAAATCTTCCAGTCTTTGATTCTGTTCAAGAGGCTGTTGATAGAACTAAACCTGATGCTACAGTAATTTATGTTCCAGCAAAATTTGCAACTAAGGCTATTCATGAAGCTATAGATGCCAATATTAAAATTATTACATGCATCACTGAAGGTATTCCAGTTTTAGATATGGTCGAAATAAAAAAAAGAATTATTAAACAAAATATATATTTTATTGGTCCTAACTGTCCCGGTCTTGTTACTCCAGAAGAGTGTAAGATTGGTATTATGCCTGGATTTATTCATAAAAAAGGTAAAATTGGAATAGTTAGCCGTTCAGGAACTCTTACATATGAAGCTGTTTGGCAAACATCAGAAATAGGGCTTGGTCAAACAACCTGTGTGGGTATTGGAGGTGATCCCATTCATGGGATGAATTTTATTGATTGTATAGATCTTTTTTTACATGATGAAGAAACAAAAGGAATATTGATGATAGGAGAAATAGGAGGATCTGCAGAAGAAGATGCCGCTGAATTTATTAAAAAATCTTCTATTAAGAAGCCCACTGCAGCTTTTATTGCGGGTATTACTGCTCCAAAAGGAAAACGTATGGGACACGCTGGAGCTATAATATCAGGAAACAAAGGAACTGCTGAGTCTAAAATCAAAGCACTAGAACAATCAAATGTTTTAATAGCCCCTTCACCTGCAAAGCTTGGTGAAACCATGTTAAAAGCGATGCAAAAAAGCTATACTTAGAAAAAAATAATATTAATAGTCATAATATATAAAGGTATATTAATTTTTTTAAATGAACGACAGTTTTCTTAATAGTGCAAATGCGCCTTACGTGGCAGAACTGTTTTTTAAATTCAAAGAAGATCCAAATTCAATTGATAAAAGTTGGAGCAATTTTTTTGAAACTTTTCATGAAGATGATTTGGCAATTTTATCTGATTTTGGTGGACCAGAATGGAAAAAAAGAACATCAAATGTAATAGATAATGTTTCTTTTGATAAAGTTATACGATCAATAGGTAACATCGATGAAAATAATTTTAAAAGTTCTACAATTGATTCAATAAGAGCGCTGCGATTAATAAGAGCTTTTAGAATCAATGGACATTTAATTGCTAATTTAGATCCATTAAATCTTTATATAAAAAATTATCATCCTGAGCTAGATTACAGATCATATGGATTTACTGATAAAGATTTAGACAAAGAAATATTTATTGATGGAAGTTTAGGTTTAGAAAAAACATCTTTAAAAAATATTATTCAAATTGTTAAGGATACTTATTCATCTTCAATTGGTATAGAATTTTTACATATTCAATCTCCAGAACAAAAACAATGGATTCAAGAACGTATTGAAGAGGTACAAAATAAAACTAACTTTACTAATCAAGGAAAAAAAGCAATCTTTAAAAGATTAGCTGAATCTGAATTATTTGAACAATATTTAGATAAAAAATTCTTAGGCACAAAAAGATATGGTGTAGAGGGTGGAGAATCCATGATACCTGGAATAGAGCAGATAGTTAAACAATCTTGTTTAGCTGACGTGGAAAATATTTTTTTTGGAACAGCGCATAGAGGAAGATTAACATTACTTGCTACAGTTTTGGGAATGCCCTATCGAGGTATTTTGTCAAAATTTCAAGGTAATCTTAATGATCCTAATGAAGTATTAGGTTCTGGTGATGTAAAGTACCATTTAGGTGTTTCAAGTGATAGAGAATTTAATGGAAAAAAAATCCATTTATCACTAACACCTAATCCCTCTCATCTGGAGGCCGTTGACCCAGTATTAGTTGGCAAAGTTAGAGCCAAACAAACTTTACTTAAAGATAAATTAAACAATAAAGTTTTTGGCATATTAATTCATGGGGATGCAGCAATGGCTGGACAAGGAATTGTAGCTGAAACATTTGCTATGTCTCAACTCAGAGGTTTTAGGACTGGAGGCACAGTGCATTTTGTAATTAATAATCAAATAGGTTTTACTACTACCCCACACTATGGCAGATCTGCCCCTTATTGTACTGAAATTGCTAAAATGGTTCAGGCCCCTATATTTCATGTTAATGGTGATGACCCTGAAGCTGTTGTTCACGTATGTAGATTAGCAGCAGAATATAGAAATCTTTTTAAAGAAGATGTTGTTGTTGATATGTTTTGCTATCGACGTTCAGGGCATAATGAAGCTGATGAACCATCTTTTACTCAACCGCTTATGTATAAAGCAATAGATAATCATCCAACAACATTAAAGATTTATGAAAAAAAATTAATTGAAGAAAATATTATTAGTGAAGAAGAATCAAAAAAAATACAAACTGATTTTAGAAAATTTCTCGATGAAGAGTTTGAATCTGCAAAATCTTATAAACCAAATAAAGCTGACTGGTTGGATGGTACTTGGAAAGGATTTAAAACAGCATCTCTTGATGCAAGAAAAGGAAAAACTTCTTTTATTGAAAAAAATTTAATTGAGATTGGAAAGCAAATTCATCATATCCCTGATGATTTTAATGCTCATAAAAAAATTAGAAAAATTTATCAAGAAAGAAAACAATCTATAATAGATGGAAAAAATATTGATTGGGCAACTGCAGAGTCATTAGCTTTTGCCACACTTTTAAAAGAAGGCTATGGAGTACGTTTATCTGGTCAAGATGTGGGCAGAGGCACTTTTAGTCAACGTCACGGAGTTTTGTATGATCAAGAAAATGAAAATCGTTTTGTTCCATTACGTCATTTTACAAAAGAACAGGGATTATATGAAATTGTTGATAGTTTTTTATCTGAATTTGGTGTTCTTGGTTTTGAATATGGATATTCTCAAGCTGATCCAAAAACTTTGGTTTTATGGGAAGCACAATTTGGTGATTTTGCCAATGGCGCTCAAATAATTATTGATCAATTTATCACAACAGGCGAGAGAAAGTGGCTTCGTATGTCAGGTTTGACAATTTTATTACCACATGGTCATGAAGGTCAAGGTCCTGAACACTCAAGCTCTAGAATTGAAAGATTTTTAACTATGTGTGCCGAAGATAATATTCAAGTTGCTAACTGCACTAGTCCTGCAAATTATTTTCATATTTTGCGTCGACAACTTTTAAGAGATTTTCGAAAACCATTAATTTTAATGACACCAAAATCTACCTTGAGGCATAAAAAAAATACTTCATCTATAGATGAATTTATTAATGGCTCAACCTTTCACCGAGTTTTAAGCGACCCCATTCAAGATGGTGAACAAAAAAATATTAAAAGATTAATTTTATGTTCTGGAAAAATATATTTTGAATTACAAGATTATATAGAAAAATTTAAAAAGACGGGGATACACATTGTGAGAATAGAACAGCTGTATCCTTTTCCATATGAAACTCTTACTGAGTCAATAAAAAATTTTAATAATTGTGAGATGATATGGTGTCAAGAAGAACCAAAAAATATGGGAGCATGGTTTTTTGTTAAAAATCGTATTGAGAATGTTTTGAAAACTATTAAAGCTAAGAAATTAGAGTTACATTTTATTGGAAGAAGAGCTGCGGCATCTCCTGCTACAGGTGTATTTGATCGACATCTTGCTAATCAGCAAAATATACTGAGATTAGCCACAGAAGCTGATTTAGAAGAAATTAAAAAAGAAAATAAAGGAGTTTCTTTAGTAAAATATAAACTGCCAATTGAATAAAAAAAGTAAAATGATAAATAGAGATAAACACAATGACTGTTGAATTAATAGTTCCTATTTTAGGTGAATCCATCACTGAGGCTACTGTTTCTAAATGGTTAAAAAAGGTTGGCGAGCCTTTTGATATCGATGAGCCTTTGGTTGAAATAGAGACTGATAAAATTACAGTTGAAGTTCCAGCACCTCAGGCAGGATCTTTATCAGAAATTAAAGCCAAAGAAGGTTCTGATATTCATATTGGTGGTGTGTTAGGAATTATTGGAGATTCTAATGGTTCAAAAAAAACTCAAACTAATGAAACAAAAAATTTTGAACCAAAAAAAGAAAAAATCGTTGAACAAAATATAAAGGGTAATAAAAAAATAAATAAAAATAATAATAAATTATCTCCATCAGTAAAAAAAATGCTCGTAGAAAATAATCTTGATGCAAGTTCTATTAAAACACAACGAGATGATGGTCGAATTACAAAAGAGGATATTTTAAATCATTTAGAAGGAAAAAATTCATTAAAAAAACAAAAATCTACTGATAGAGAAGAAATAGTTCCTATGTCTAAAATTAGACAAACCATAGCAACACGATTAAAAGAATCACAAAATACTGCAGCTATCTTAACTACCTTTAATGAAGTTGATATGTCAGCTATCATAGAAATACGCGAGAAAAAAAATGATGATTTTAAAGAGCGTTATGGGGTCAAATTAGGATTCATGTCCTTTTTTGTAAAAGCTGCAGTGATGAGCCTTCAAGAATTTCCTGCTGTTAATGCTGAAATACGCGAAAACAATATTGTTTACAAAAATCATTTTGATATTGGTATTGCTGTTGGTACTGAAAAAGGATTAGTTGTTCCAGTTTTAACTAATGCTGAT
>CACJSL010000036.1 GCA_902596065.1 uncultured Alphaproteobacteria bacterium
GTAAAAAATTTAAAAGTTGGAGATAGGGTCTGCATAGAACCACAAATTGTAGACAAGAGGTCAAAAGAATACAAATTAGGAATATATAATTATGATCAAAATGTAGAATTTTGGGCCACTCCGCCAATTCATGGCTGTCTTATTCCAGAAGTAATATTTCCTGACGATATGGTTTTTAAAATTCCAGATAATTTATCCTTTGCAGAAGGAGCTATGGTCGAACCTCTAGCAGTAGGAATGCAAGGAGCAACTAAAGCAAAAATTAAACCTGGACAAATAGCTTTGGTAATGGGTTGTGGACCGATAGGTTTGGTAACTGCTTTAGCAGCATTAGCAGGAGGATGTTCTAGAGTATATATTGCAGACATTTTATCAGAAAAATTAAAAATATGTGAAAACTACCCAGATATTATTCCTGTAGATCTAAAAAAAACAGACTTATCAAAAAAAATTTTAGAAGAAACAAATAATTGGGGAGTTGATAAATTTTTTGAATGTTCAGGTGCAGTAAAAGCATATGAATCAATATATCAATGCTGTTCACCAGGAGCCACAGTAATACTGATTGGAAATAATGCGGTACCTGTGCCAATGGATTGGGCTATACTATTTTCTAAAGGACTTGAATTCCAAACAGTTCATAGATACTCTCATCAATACGAAAATGCAATAAGGTTATTGGACTCAAAAAAAATTAATGTTAAGCCTTTAATAACTAAAACTTTTAAATTTAAAGAAAGTATTGAAGCTTTTGAAAGAGCTGCTCAACATAGGCCAAATGATATAAAGCTACAAATTTTACTTGATAATAATTAATTAAAATTCCTGAAATTTGATACCTTATGAAAAAATATGATTATATTATAATAGGTGGAGGTTCATCAGGACTTGTTACAGCTTCGAAACTAATTAAACATGGATTTAATGTTTTAATTATTGAAGAAGGTCAAAAAAATAATAATCCAATATTAAAAATGCCAGCAGGATGGATTCCAATGTTATCTGGAAGTCCCTATCATAAATTCTATAAGTCCATACCCCAAAAACAATTGAATAACAGACAACATGATATAGCACAGGCTAAAATTCTGGGTGGTGGTAGCAGTATTAATGGAATGGTTTACATGCGAGGAAAACCATCAGATTACAAAAATTGGAAAATAGCAACAGCAGATAATTTATGGGACTGGGAATCTCTCTTAAAGAATTACATTAAATTAGAGGGCAATCAAAGAATAAAAAATAAATTTCATGGTCAAGAGGGGCCTTTGAAAGTTTCAGATCCTGGCTTTATTGCTGAAGGATCTAAAATATACATAGATACCATGAAAAATCTTGGCTTACCATTTAATGATGATTTTAATAACGGAAATCAATATGGAACTGGCTACATGCAATTCACTATTGATAATGGAAAAAGATGTGATGCAGTTAAAGCTTTTTTGAACCCAATTATCCATAACGATAAATTAAAAATTTTTCTTAAAACTATTGCTTTAAAAATTATTATAGAAAATAAAAAAGCAATTGGAGTTGAAATACTTCATAAAGGAAAATTAGAAAAAGTTTATGCTAATAATGAGGTTATTTTAACTGCTGGTAGTTTAATTTCTCCTAAATTACTAATGTTGTCAGGTATAGGCAATGAAGAAGAATTAAAAAAATTTGATATAAAAATAATAGAAAAGTTAAATGGTGTAGGAAAAAATTTACAAGACCATCATGAGGTGCCATTTATTTCAAAAGCCAAAGCTGGTTTTGGATATCACAAAGAAAATAAAGGGTGGAGAATGATAAAAAATGGCATTCAATATCTTTTATTTAATTCTGGGCCTGTTCGATCAGTTGGGGTTGAATGTTGTTCTTTTTTAAATCCAGAAAACATACTTGATCATAGGGATCCAAAAATAAAACTATATTATGTACCTGCAATGTATACTGATAGAGATACTAAAGGATTAAAAGAAGATCATGGAGTTACTTTAACAAGCTGCATAATGAATCCTCAATCTAGAGGAGAAGTTACATTACAGTCTTCAAACCCTTTAGATCGTCCTTTAATAAATCCAAATTTTTTAAGTCATCAAAATGATAGAGAAATTTTCATTAACAGTATAAAACTTTCAAGAGAGATAATTAATTCGAAACCTTTAAATAAAATTATTATAAAAGAAATTTTACCAGGAAATCAAATTAACAATAATGAAGAAATTCTTAATTATTGTAAAAAGATGATCAAAACTAATTGGCACCCAGTAGGAACATGTAAAATGGGTAAAGAAAATGATGAAATGACTGTATTAAATTCTAAGTTGCAAGTTAAAGGTATAGACAATCTAAGGGTATTTGATGTTTCAATGATGCCAAATATTGTAAGTGCAAACACTAATGCCCCTGCAATGGCAATAGCAAATAATGCAACAGATATGCTATTAAATTCATAATAATATAAAATTATTATAGATAATTATTTGTAGTAATTTCTATCATATTTCTTTTTATATTTTTTTATTATTCTAATTTTAATATTGGTTATTAAATTAATAAGGAGGAAATTATGTTGAAAAAAATTATTTTTAAAACATTTATAATTTTAGCCATTAGTGGAATAAGCTTAAATGCCTATGCGAATAGTTGTAAGGGTGATGTCAGTGAAATTAATGTATTAATTCAAGGACATCCTGCAATGGTGCATATGGAAAAGCATAAAGCTGATTTTGAGAAACTAATGGATTTAAAAGTTAATGTAACTACTTTAGGAGAACAAGAAAGAAGATCTCAAAGTAGAGTTGATGCTTCTACGGGAGCTGGAGCTTATGATGTATATTATGTAGATGAAGCAAACATTGCTGAATTCGTTAAAGGTGATTGGGTAGAATCTCTAGATAAATATTTTCCCGCTGGTGCTGACATGGCAGATTTCCAAGCTGGAAAAATTTCTATAGGTAATATCAACGGAACAAATTATTTTGCTCCTTTCATGGGAGGACAAGATGTTCTGATGTATCGTAAAGATATTTTTGCAGAAAAAGGAATTTCAGTACCTACTAATACTGATGAAATGCTTGAAGTTGCAAAAGCATTAACAGATGCACCGAATATGTATGGTTGGGCTCAGAGAGGTCAACGTGGATCTGGAATGAATGTTTGGAGATGGAATCCTTATCATAGAGGTTTTGGTGGAGAATGGACTAACGCTGATGGTTCTCCTAATATTAACTCTGCTGAAGCTGTAAAAGCAACTGAATACTATATGGAATTATTTAATTATGCGCCTCCAGGTGCAAGAACTGGAACTTGGAGTGATCAAATTGAAGCATTCCGTGCAGGAAAAGTTGCCATGATGACTGCTAATGATGTTTTTGGAGCATGGGTAGAAGATGCTGAGAAATCATCAGTTGTAGGTAAAGTTGGCTATGCAGATTTACCAACTCCAATATTGTCAGGAGGTTTCGCTCATGGTCTGGCTATTTCAAAACCTGGTACTTCTTCTGAATGTGAAAAAGTAATGGCAGGTGAATTCATAGGTTGGGCAACAGGCAAAGATATGGAATCAATGAGATTAGATGAAGGTATCTATGATATTGCTAGACAATCTTCTGCTTCTAACCCAAAGTTTACTAGCTTAATGCCAGATGACTTTAATGAAGCTGTTAAGGCGACTAGCCCAAAAACATCTCTATTAATTTGGAAAATTCCTGAATGGCCGGCAATTGGTGATGAATTAGGTTTAGTTCTTGAAGAGTTATTTTCTGGAACAAGATCTGATATTCAAGGCTCATTGGATGAAGTTCAAGAATATGCAATTAAATATTTAGAGAAATCCAAGTAAAATAATTAAATTTTATAAAACTCTCCGCTTTTTTTTAAAGCGGGGAGATATATTGTGTTTAAATGAATAAAAATAAGTTCATTCTTTTTTGTATTTTACCAAGCATTGTTATTTTGTTGATTGTAGTGATTTTTCCTATGGTTGGAGCTATTAATTATTCACTTCAAGATAAATCTCTTCGATTTTTAGAAGGAGATTATATCGGATTTCAAAATTATATAGATATGTTTGAGGATAGAAGATTTATTAATGCTCTAAAAATATCTTTATATTGGGAATTAATCACAGTTATAGGATCTTTATTATTAGCAATTTTGGTATCTATTATTTTATTTGAATACTCTAATAAGAATTACAGAATACTTTTAGCTATCATATTAATAATGCCAATTATGTTGCCAAAAGTATCTGCAGGTTTGATTTGGAGATTTATGTTGTCTCCTGTAATGGGATTGGTTAATGCTCCTTTAATCTCTTTAAACTTAAACCCTATTGAATATCTTGCTTCTCCAAAATTGGCGTTATTTAGTGTTGCTTTTGTAGATATTTGGCAGTGGGGATTATTTTTTGGAGTTATACTTTTGTTTTTGTTAGAAACACTTCCTAGAGATTTAATTGATGCAGCAAAAATAGATAAAGTAAAAAAATGGCAACTTCATTATTTTATTACATTTCCTATGTTAAAAGGAAGCTTAATTACAATTGCTCTCATCAAAGCTATTGAATCACTAAGATCTTTTGATCTGATTTTTACGATGACAAAAGGAGGTCCTGGAATTACAACTGAAACACTAGATCTTTATGCATATCAACAGGGTATTGGTCTAAGGGGTGAAATTTCTTATGCTTCAGCAATGAGCGTGGCAATGGTAATAATTACTATCGTTATTTTTACATTTATTTGGAAAAGGGCGCAAAAAAGCTAAATGAAAAAAAATTTAATATCAAATTCAATTATTTTTTTATTAATTTTATTTGCGATAACTCCTATACTTTTTGCTTTACTTGGATCATTTAAAGAATTGAAAGATATAATTAATCCTATACCTAAAATTATTTTTTCTCCTACTTTAGAAAATTACATAACTGTTTTAACTACTGACTCAATTTTAAGAGGAATTCAGAATAGTACCATAATAGTTGGAACATCTCTTTTAATAGGAATTTTAGTAGGGATACCTGCAGCATATGCAATAGCCAGATACAAGCCAAGAGGTTCAAATGATTTACGTTTTTTTTATTTATCAATAAGATTTATGCCGCCAGTAGCAATAGCTATTCCATTTATAGGTATTTTTTTAGATTTAGGCTTGTATGATACAAAAACTGCAATAATAATTACTTACTTACCTGTTACTATTTCATCAATAATATGGTTGTCAATTCCAGCTTTTGAAAGTGTGCCTAAAGATATTGAAGAAGCCGCAGGTATTGAAGGTTGTGGCTACTTTGGAATATTTACAAAAATAGCTTTACCTGTTGCCTCTCCATCATTAATTGGAGCAGTAATATTTACCTTTGTTATTACGTGGAATGAATTATTAATTGCTCTCTCGTTATCCTCAAGAAATGTCACTTTGCCTGTTGTTGCAGCAAGTTTCACAAGTCTTGGTTTTGAAACTCCATGGGGTGTAATTAATGCATCAGCCATACTTCTAGCCATTCCTCCGTTATTGTTTGTAGGGATAATAATAAATTTTATAAAAAAATATATATCTAATGACTAATATGAAAATTATTACTTTTATTATTGGGATAAAGTTCCTTCCATATTAAATATCTTTTCTCAAGAGAACTAATATTTTTTTCTGAAGGTTGAAAAGATTTTTTTATATTTATTTTTTTAATTATAGAATTTTTATCTTCTACTTGTTTATCAGCAAACATTGCTAATCTTGCAACACCCAATGCAGCGCCAAACTCACTTTGCTCACATATACTTAATTTTCTATTTAAAATTGATGATAAAAGATTAAGCCAATAAGAACTTTTAGATCCACCACCAACAACAAAAATATCGTCAAACTTCTGATTTACTGATTGTATAGAATTAAAACCATCAAAAATTCCAAAGCTTATACCTTCCAATACTGCATATTGCATAGCTGATTTATCTGTTGTTGTTTTTAAATAATGGAAAGATCCTCTTGCATGGGGATCATTATGAGGAGTTCTTTCTCCTGATAAATAAGGTAGAAAGTATGGAGCATTAAAAATATTTTCTAAATTTGATGAATAATTTTCAATATTTTTTAATGCATCAGCTATGTTGTTTCCTGTTAAAGAACAAATCCAATCAAGACAATTACTTGCGCTTAACATAACAGACATAAGATGCCATTTATTCGGAAGACAATGACAAAAGGAATGGACTGCATCTTTAGTATTCATAAGAAAATTTGAAGTTGGAGTAAAAAAAACACCTGATGTTCCTAAAGAAATAAATGACTGATTTTCCTCTACTACTCCTAAACCTGCTGCAGATGCAGCATTATCACCCGCTCCCCCTACAACAATTACATTTTTATTAAAATTGAATTTTTCTTTTAATTTAGAAGAGAGCATACCAGCTTCTTGATTACCTTCTACAAGTTTAGGCATATGATTGATATTTAATTTTGA
>CACJSL010000037.1 GCA_902596065.1 uncultured Alphaproteobacteria bacterium
GGGGAATACAATTTCAAGAACCTTTTTTTCTAATTTTTATTTCCTTAATTATAACTTTTTTTTCCTTAAATTTATTTGGATTTTTTGAAATTCCTATCCCTCAATTTTTAAATTTAAAATATTTTTCCAATCTACAATCTCACAACACAACTAGAGATTATTTTACAGGATTTTTTGTTACTTTGATGGCTACACCATGTTCAGCACCTTTTGTAGGAACTGCTATAACTGCTGCTTTTACACAGTCATTTATAATGATGTTTTTTATTTTTTTCTTTATGGGCCTTGGACTTAGTTTCCCATACCTATTTTTATCTATTTTTCCAAATTTAATGAAATTTTTTCCTAAGCCAGGAAGATGGATGCTTTATGTAAAATATTTAATGGGTTTTTTATTAGTAATTACCTTAATATGGATAACCAATATTCTTCTAAATCACTTTAATTATTATTTTATTATAGCTTATGTTGTTATTATAATTGCAACAATATTAATTAGCTATTTATTTAATTATAAAAAATTTATACCTTTAATTACTATCATTATAATATTTTCTTTACCTAATTTTACCTTTTTTAAATCCAATTATGACCCAGTTGATTCTTCATGGCTTGATTTTAATCAGATTGATTTGCAAGAGTTAATTAATGATAATAATTTTGTTTTTGTTGATATAACTGCTGATTGGTGTGCAACATGTCAGTACAATAAAATTAATGTTATAAAATCAACAGAAATTCAAAATGCTTTTTCTAAATTTAATGTAGTTAAAGTACGAGGAGACTGGTCAAAACCAAATGAAAATATTTTAAAATATTTAAATGAAAATGGACGTTATGGAATTCCTTTTAATATAATCTATACTAAGATAAATCCAGAAGGCATTCCTTTATCAGAATTACTTTCAAATAAAGAGATTATAGAAATATTAACAAAGTAAGAATAAGTATTATATATTATGTTTTTTTTCTTTGGATGAGAGCGTATATGGTTACTGCTGCAGTAATCATTAAGCCATTAATAAACTGAACATAGAAACCTGAAAGGCCAAGCGCCACTATACCAGATTCCAATGAGCCAATTATTAATACGCCGATGAAAGTTCCAAAAATAGTTCCTTTGCCTCCAAAAACTGAAGTTCCTCCTACAAAAACTGCAGCTAGAGTTGTTAACATTAAACCTGATCCTTGTGTAGGCCAGAAGTATAACATTTCGTACATAGTAAATATTCCAGCAAGAGCTGAAAAAAATCCAAGTTGAACAAAAGCAATAATTTTTACTCTATCAACATTTATACCCATCATTTGAGCACTTGCTTTGTTATCTCCTACAAAATGAATATGATTTCCAAATTTATGATATCGGTAAATCCATTGCATCAACGCAGTTAGGACAATAAACCAAATAAATTGGGCAGGAATTTTACCAAATAATTTTTGAACAAACATCGCATGTTGCCAGGTTCCATCTGCAACATCAACTATAGCAATTCCACTTCCTTGAGAGATAACATTGACTAATCCTCTCCAAAAAAACAATGTACCTATTGTTGCAACAATCGATGGAATACCTATTTTAGTAACTAGTAATCCATTTATCAATCCTGCGAACATACCAAGAGATGTTGCAAGAATAAAAGCAACATAAAAATTTCCATCAGTAGAAGTTAAAACCATTCCAAAAGTCAGTGATGTTATTCCAACGATTGATGGGAATGAAAGATCAATTTCTCCAAGAGTTACTACGAAGGTTGCTGAAATAGCAATAATTCCAAAAAAAGGCATTGATTGCATAAATGCTCTATAAATTGGAAATCTTGTAAATACATGAGGTGCCCCAAGAAAATAAATTAAAAAAAGCACAAGAGCAATGATTGTAATACTTATCTCTAGCTTATGAGTTTTTACAAAATAGCTATTGAATAAATTATTCATTTAGGCTTCAACCTCTATTTTTCCTGATTCATGCAATTCTATCATTTTTTGAACAAGTTCTTCTCTTGTAATTTCATCTTTCATAAACTCCCCAACTACTTCACCTCGATCTAAAATTACAAATCTATCAGCTGCGCCATAGACATGTATTATATTGTGATCAATAAAAATAGCTGATTTGTTTTCATTCTTTAATCCTCTTACAAAGTTTAATACTTTCTCAGTTTCTTGAATTGATAAACCCATTGTTGGTTCATCTAAGACTATTAAATCTGAATTAAAATATAGTGATCTTCCAAAAGCCACACCTTGTTTTTCACCACCTGATAATCCCATAACAGTTGAATCTACGGTAATAGCTTTAGAAGTAAATCCAATATAATCTCTTAATATTTTTTCTGCTTCTTTTCTTTGTTGTTTAATTTTTAAAAAACCTAAAGAATTTGTAATTTCTCTCCCTGCAAAAATATTTCTATATAATTCTTGTTGATCACAAAGAGCTCTTTCTTGATACACTGCTTCAATTCCCATTTTTCTAGATTGTGAAACAGATTTGATATTAACTTCTTCGTTCTTGAAAAAAACTTTTCCTGAATTTGGTCGATGTACGCCTGTAATAACTTTGATCAGAGTAGATTTACCAGCTCCATTATCACCAATTAAAGCTACAACTTCTCCTTTTTTTATATTTAAATTTACATCTTTAAGAACTTTGACATTACCAAAGTTTTTGTAGATATTTTCAAGTCTAAGAAGTTCTTCTGCCATATAAAAAAAATACAAACCTGCCATAAGGCAGGTTTGTAAAATAAATAATTATCTTATTTGTACTGCAGCAAGTGGAGCAATCGCATCCACATTATCAGCTGTTACAAATGCCGCACCAGTATCCATCGCTAATCCAGCCATTCCATATTTTGTGCTTAGGAACAATTGAACAATAGGAATATATCCTTGGATAAAAGGTTGTTGATCAATTACAACATCAATGTATCCTGAATTAATTCCATCTACGATTGGAGCAGATAAATCAAAACCAGCACCACATACTTCTTCTGTACCATGGCCAGCGGCTTTCATGTAAGTTGGTAAGCTTGCAGTTAATCCACCGTGATCAGTGATTGCCATTTTGATATCAGGATTTGCACTGTATGTAGCAACATACATAGGAGTTCCTTGAGATGCATCTGAATTTACATTATCAGGAATCTCTTGGTATACAACTTCGACACCAAGATCTTCAAGAGCTTTAATTGCTCCTTTTGTTCTCTCACCTCTATTAGGCATACTTGCAAGACCCCAAACGAAAGCTTTATCACCTGCACTTAAACCACATACTTCAACACCTTTAGCTCCAAGGTTATAACCAGCATCAAATAAATCTGCACCAGCATAACCAAAACCTTCAGTTTTGTATTCTGCTTCTAAATCAGGTAATGGAGTATTCATTGTAGTAATTACAATACCCATTGATCTAGCTTCTTTAATAATAGGTCTCATAGCTTCATCACCTGGAAAACCATAAATAGCTATTCCATCAGGCTGTAAAGCAACAGCTTCTTTAAACTGTTTAATCATTATTTCTGAATTCCATTGAGACCAGTAATAGTCTACATCACATCCAGTGTGTTCAGCAGCAGCTACTGCTCCGTTATATACAATTGTTCCAAACGGACCACCTTCAGGACCACCAGGAAAGAAAATAAATTTCTTATCACAACTGTAGTCATTTTTTGCCATTGCAGATGGAGCTGCAAAAGCAAAAAGAATTGCAAAAATTGCTAAAATTCTAGTCATTTTTCCTCCAGTTTTATTTGAGAACTAACCTAACATAATTATATATATATAAAATATATATTTAAAAAAATTTACCAAAAAAATAGTTTGATATATATATAAGGTCTTATGGAAGATATAGATTTTGGAAAAAGAGATAAAAGAGGTAATTGGAAGCCTGATTACAAAGTTACTCCAAACCCAAAATATATAGTTCCTTTTGAACCAATTAAACTACTAAAACATATCGTTGGCTGGAATGGGTATATTTTCCCTTGGACATTTATTTGGGCATCAGTAGCAGTTATTTGTTGGTTTTTTTTCACTCCTCCTTTAGAGCAAATGCGAAATTTTGAACTAGGATGGATAACTTACATATTAGTGCGTAATGCCATTGTAGTATTTTTATACGCAGGTTTTTTTCATTTACATTTCTTTATTCAAAAATCTCAAGGTTGGAATTTTAAATATAATACAAAACCACTAGAAAATAATAATTCAAAATTTTTATTTAAAAATCAAACTAAAGATAATTTAGTATATGTATTTTTAAGTGCTATCCCTATATGGACAGCCTACGAAGTTATAACATATTGGTTATTTGCAAATAGTTTTATACCTATGATTGATTGGAACTTATATCCAGTTTACTGCGCTGTTCTTTTCTTTCTTGTACCAACTATAAGAGATATTCATTTTTACTTAGTTCATCGTTTTCTTCATTGGCCTCCACTTTATAAAATAGGTCATAGAGTTCATCATAGAAATACTAATCCTGGTCCGTGGTCAGGACTCGCGATGCATCCAATTGAACATATATTATATTTTACTGGTATAATATTTCATTGGATAATTCCTTCACATCCGCTTATTGCAATGTGGCATATTTTTCATGCTGGTTTGTCGCCCCACGCAGGTCATGCAGGTTATGATAAAATGATATTTAAAAATGGCAAACACTTAGATATTGGAGCTTATGATCATTATCTTCATCATAAATATTTTGAATGCAATTATGGAGGAGGAAATTTTGGATGGCTTGATAAATGGTTTGGTACACTTCACGACGGCTCAGAAGAAGCTCATGAAAGAACTTTGCAAAGAATAAAAAATAAATCATATTTATAGGGAGAAACATGAAAAGAAAAAAATTGACAGTCTACGATTATTTAAAGTGCAAAGGAAAAAGACAATTAAGTGTTTTGTTTGTTCACAATGTGGAAGAAGCAAGAGCAGCAGAAGAAGCAGGTATAGATATGATTTGTACATCTCATGATGCCCCGCAATTTGGAGTTTATACAACTTTTGAAGATCTAAAAAGAATTCGTGAAGCAGCTCCAAGTTGTTTTATGCAATCGGGAGGTGCGGTAGCTGTGGCTTCAGAATATGAGGCTATGAAGTTGGCACACAAATATATGAATATAGGAGCTGATGTTATCTATGGTGGAACATGGAGCAATAAATGGGTAAGCGCATTAAGAGATGAAAACATTCCAATAAATAGCCATGTAGGATTAGTACCAGGAAAAGCTACATGGATAGGCGGATATAGAGCAATTGGCAAAACAGCAGAGGAAGCAATAGGAGTCTTAAAACATACTTTAGAGTTACAAGAAGCAGGTGCTATTGGAGTTGAATTTGAAGTTGTCCCTCCAAAAGTAGCTGCAGTTGTAACAAAAAAAGTTGATATTATGACTCTATCAATGGGTAGTGGTTCTGATTGTGATGGTCAGTATCTTTTTGCTAATGATGTACTAGGTTATACAGAAGGGCATATGCCTCGTCATGCAAGAGTATATAAAAATTTTAAAAAAGAATTTGAAAAATTACAAAATGAACGTTTAGATGCTTTTAAATCATTTCACCAAGATACAATTGATAAAAATTTTAATGATCCTAAAATAACAGTTGGTATTAATGACAACGAGTACGAAAAATTTTTAGAATTATCTGAAAAAATCTAAAAAATTTTTATTAATTCATGAATAAAAAAAAAAATTCAAAATTTAATTTAAATAATTTTGAAGGAATTTTTCCTATTATTTATTCATTTTTTAATAAAAATAATTCTCTTGATACGAAGGCAATAATTGAAGAAATTAATATAATTCAATCTATAGGTGCTCATGGAATAGCATCTCTTGGTTTGGCTACAGAAGTTAATAAACTATCTTTTAAAGAAAAAACTAAAATAATAGAAATTGTATCAGAAAATTGGAAATCTAATTTACCTAAAGCGTATACAATTTATGGAAATTCTTTAAACGAATATGTAAAATTAATTGATGTGGCAAAAAAAAATAAAGCAGACTGGATTATTTTACAACCATTAATAAAAAAAAATACAACAGATGAAGATTGTTATAAATTCTTTAAAAAATTAATACCTGTGGCAAATAATACAATCGTTGGAATTCAAAATGCAAAAGAGTATCTAGGTGTTGGGTTGTCGGTAAATAAAATAAAAAAACTTTCTGATTTATTTCCTAACTTTAGAGTTATTAAAAATGAATCATCATCAGTTTTTATTAAAGAAGAAATTAAACAACTTTCAAGAGATCTGCGCATGTTTAATGGAAGAGGGGGACAAGAAGTCGTTGATAA
>CACJSL010000038.1 GCA_902596065.1 uncultured Alphaproteobacteria bacterium
TCTTACTAATATCAAAAGATCCTATTATTTCATCTATTTGTATAAATTCATCTTTTTCAATCCTATTTGGAGACCAACCGAGTAATATTAAGTTATTTATTATACTATCTTTTAAATATCCTTTATTTCTAAAATCATTTATACTTATGGCCCCATGTCTCTTGGATAATTTTTTTCCATCATTGCCATGTATTAAAGGAATATGTGCATATTGTGGAACTTCCCATTCCATGGCTTTATAAATTAAATTTTGTCTAAATACATTATTGAGATGGTCATCTCCTCTAATAATAAAATTAACTCCCATATCAAAATCATCTACAACAACAGATAACATATATGTCGGAGTTCCATCTTTTCTTAATATAATAAAATTATCAATTTCTTTATTATTTACTGAAATTTCTCCTTGTATAGTATCATTAAATTTGTTTACTCCCTCAGTTGGAACTTTTATTCTAAGAGTATAATTATTTTGAGTAGATTGTACCTTATCATCTTTTTCGCATGTTTCACATAACCTCTTATTATTAATTTTATTCTTTTTATTTAACTCTCTTTTCTTATCTAATATTTCATTTGAACAAATACATTTAAATGCTTTTTTATTTTCTAATAATTTTTTTGCAATTTGTTGATGTCGTTTAATATTAGAAGATTGAATTTGTGGATCAGAATCATAATTAATATTCAACCAATCTAATCCTGCCAAAATATCTTTTGTATATTCTTCTTTTGATCTTTCTTTATCAGTATCCTCTATTCTTAAATAAAATTTTGAATTTGGTAATTCTTTTTTAGCTTGTTGTATAATAATATAATTAAGTAATGCTGTTCTTATTCCTCCTAAATGTAAGTTTCCTGTTGGAGAAGGAGCAAATCTTGTTACAATAGAATTCATTGAATTCTTATAATTTAAAAAGATAATTTTTATTAGTTATATTTTCTAATAATTCCTGTTAGAGCACCTTGAATTTGAACTTCATTAATATTAAATATTTTTTCTTCAAAATTCTTATTTGCTGGTATTAAATATATTTTATTATTATCAATATTAATAGTTTTTAAGGTTATTTCATTATCATTTGTGAGAACAGCAGCTATTTTTCCATTTAAAACAGAAGTTGTTTTTTTAATTACTGCTACATCTCCATCAAAAATTCCTTTATCTATCATAGATAAACCTTTAACTTTTAGACCAAAATATTGATTATTGGGGGACATAAAATTAGAGGGAACACTTATATATTCATCTGGATTTTCAATAGCTTCAATTGGATTTCCAGCCGCAATTGCTCCTAATAAGGGTATTTCATAAGAAGTTTCGTTTGAATTATTTTGGTATAATTTTTTAGTTATTTCCATCGCTCTAGCTTTATGCTTAAGTCTTTTTATGAAACCTCTTTGTTCTAAACTTGTAATTAATCTATGAATTCCTGATTTTGATTTTAAGTTTACAGCTCTTTTCATTTCTTCAAAAGAAGGCGAAATTTGGTTAGATTTGATATAATGATCTAAAAAATCATATAACTCTTTTTGTTTTTTGGTTAACATAACATATGTTCTATATATGTTCTGTTAATGTTGCAATAATATTCTTATTTTTCTTTAATTTCTGGGCTATTTTCTATTATTTATCTACTTTGAAATCTGACTTGCCACCTTTTTTGGCAATTAACTTAATTTCTTTAATTACTATTGATTTGTCTATACTTTTGCACATGTCATAAATAGTTAAGCAAGATATGCTAACAGCAGTTAAGGCCTCCATTTCTACTCCAGTTTTACCAAAAGTTTTAACATCAGCTATAACTTTTAGAGATAATTCTTTTTTGATGGATTTGATATGAATATCTACATTTTCTAAACTAATATTGTGACACAAAGGTATTAGTTCACTAGTTTTTTTAGCTCCAATAATACCTGCCAAAATGGATACATTTATAATCTCACCTTTTTTATTTTGCATTTTAGTTACTTTATCAAAAACTTTTTTTGAAAAAGTAACTTTACCTTCAGCTTTTGCTGATCTTTTAGTATTTTTTTTACTGTTTATATCAACAATACGTGGCTTATTATTCTTATTTAAGTGAGTTATCATTTTTTAAGTAATTTTTTAATCATTGTATCATAGTTTGATGATCTAAGAATAGTTTCTCCAATTAAAAAATTGTAGACACCATAATCATTATATTTTTTTATATTTTCATTACTCTTTATTCCACTTTCGCCAATAACCGTAAAGCTTTTAGGTATTTTATTAATCATATCTAGAGTGTTATTAATATTTACAGAAAGATTATCTAAATTTCTATTATTAATTCCTATGATAGGATAATCAATTTTTAGTGCTCTATTTATTTCATCAAGGGTATGTGTTTCAATTATACAATCAAGACCAATATCATTTGCTATTTTAATATATTCATTTATTTCATTATCTTCTAGAATGCTCATAATAAGTAAAATAGAATCTGCTTTATAAACTTTACTTTCATATATTTGATAGGGATCTATAATAAAATCTTTTCTCAGTATTGGTATATTTGTTTTTGTTTCAATTATAGATAAATGATCAATGCTTCCTTTAAAAAAATTTTTTTCTGTCAATATTGATATAGCTCCAGCTCCAGCTTTTTCATACTTCACAGCAATATCTTCAGGATAATAATCTTTAATAATTTCACCAGCACTAGGACTAGATTGTTTAATTTCAGCAATTATATTATTTTTTTCATTTTTTTGAGATTCTTTAAGTATTTTTTTAAACTCTCTATTTTTTTTATTTCCTATTAATTTTTGTAGTGATTTTAGTGAACATTTTAATTTTAATGCCTCTATTTCTTTTTTTTTCCTATTACATATATCGGTTAAAAGATTATTCATTTTTAAGAGGTTATCTTATGTAAATAATTTTTAGTAATTTTTTCATCAATTACTTTTTTTGCTAGAGCAAAACCTTCTTTTAAATTATTCACTTTTCCCGATAAATATAATGCTGCTCCAGCATTTAATTCAACTATATGTTGAAATTCTTTAAATTCACCATCTAGCATTTCAATAAATTTCTTAGCATTATAACTTGCATCTCCTCCTTTAATCTCAGAGTTTTTAATATATTCGTAATTATAATCCTTTGGATCAAATATATATTGCATAATCTTTTCATTTTTTAATTCTGATATATGTGTAACTCCGCTTAACGAAATTTCATCTAATCCATCATTCCCGTGAACAACCAAAGCATGTTTTGAACCAAGTTCTTTTAAAACTTCACAGTGAATTTTTACCCATTTTTTATCATAAACCCCAAGTAATTGTTTGTTTGCATTTGCAGGATTTGTCAAAGGTCCTAAGAGATTAAAAATTGTTCTTGTTCCAAGTAATTTTCTTACATTTCCAACATGTTTCATAGCTGAGTGGTGATATTGAGCAAATAAAAAACAAAAATTATTTTTTTTAAGAGATTTTTCAATTTCACTAGGATTATCTAAAATTTTATAAGATAATTTTTCTAACATATCTGCAGAGCCTGATTTTGAACTAATTGACCTATTTCCATGTTTTGCAACTTTTATTCCAGCACTTGCAGCTACAATAGCAGCACTTGTTGAAATATTTAAAGTTCCACTCATATCGCCTCCAGTGCCACATGTATCTACTGTTTCTTCTTCTGTATTAATCTTTAAAGATTTTTCTCTCATGCATAATGTGGCCCCTAGAATTTCCTCTTTTGTTTCAGATTTTATTTTTAAAGAAATTAATATTGCAGACATTTCTATTTCTGAAATTTTACCAGTCATTATTAAATCAAAGATAAAACTTGTTTCATCTGTTGTAAGATTCTTTAAATTAAATATTTTTTCTTTTAATATTTTAAAATTCATAATTAATTATTTTTAGAAAATTTTTTAATATTTTTTTACCATTTTTAGTTCCAATACTTTCAGGATGGAATTGTAATCCAAATATTTTTTTATTTTTATGTGCTATACCCATGATAATTTTATTCTTAGTTTCTGCAATTATTTCTAAATCTTTTGGTAAAGATTTTTTTTCTATTATTAATGAGTGATATCTTGTGGCTTCAAAAATTTCATTAATATCTTCAAACAAAATATTTCCAAAATGGGTTATTTCATCAATTTTACCATGTTTAATTTCATCAGCTTGAACAACCAAACCTCCATAAGCTTGACCAATTGATTGATGTCCTAAACAAATCCCAAGAACAGGAATATCTTTATTAAGTTTAATTAAATCAAGACATATACCTGCTTGATTAGGAGTTTTTGGACCTGGAGATATAATTATAGCTTTGGGATTCTTTTCGAAAATACTTTCAGGAGTTACTTCATCATTTCTATAAACTTTAACCTTTGCCCCCAACTCAGATAGGTAATGATAAACATTAAAAGTAAAACTATCATAATTATCTATTAAAATTATCATTTATTCATATTTGTAAGAGTCTTCTGCCGCAACTACTAGTGCATTAGCTTTATTAATAGTTTCTTGATATTCTTTTTCAGGATCTGAGTCATAAACTATTCCACCTCCAGCTTGAATATACAATTTTTTGTCTTTAACCAATCCAGTTCTTAGACTGATACATGTATCCATGTCTCCATTAGAATCAAAATATCCCATAGCACCTCCATAAAAACTTCTGCTAACATTTTCTAATTCTTCTATAATTTCCATTGCTCTTATTTTAGGTGCTCCCGATACTGTTCCTGCAGGAAATCCTGAAATTAATGCATCAATTGCATTAAATTTTGAGTTTAATTTACCTTCTACATTGGACACTATATGCATTACATGTGAATAATATTCTATAATCATTTTTTCAGTAACCTTAACCGAGCCAATTTTAGCAACTTTTCCAACATCATTTCTTCCAAGATCTAATAGCATTAAATGTTCAGCTATTTCTTTTTCATCATTCAATAAATCTTTAGATAATTTAATATCTTCATTAATAGTTTTTCCTCTTTTTCTTGTTCCTGCAATTGGCCTTATAGTTATATTATTTTCTCTTAATCTAACTAAAATTTCTGGGCTTGAAGCCACTAAACCAAAATTATTAAAGTTAAGATTTACTAAAAAAGGAGAAGGATTCAATCTTCTGAGTGATCTATATAAAGTTTGAGCACTAAGATTATAGTCAGTTTTTAATCTTTGAGAAGGTACTACTTGGAAAATATCCCCTTTAATTATGTAATCTTTAGCTTTATCGACAATATTAAAATATTCTTTTTTGGTATAATTTGATTTAAAATCTAAAGTAAGTTTTTTGTTTTTTTTAAAAAGTGATTCTTTAGGAATGTCTCTATTTAATTTCTTAATTGTTATATTAATATAATCATTAGCTTTTGAAAAAGCTAATTCAGCAGTTATTTTTTTATCAGGATATATTGAAGTCTGTATATTTATTGTATCTTTAATATTATCAAAAACTGCTACTAATTTAGGCCTAATCATTAGAGCATCTGGAATATTTATTTCATCAGGGTTATTTAAATTAATTTTTTCCATTAATTGAATCATTGGATATCCAAGGTAGCCAACTAATACTGGAAAAGGTGAGGAATTTGATTCTTTATTAATTTTGGAAAAGTCAACTAATTGTTTTAATGATTTAATAGGATCTTCTGATAAAAAGGATAAATCTAAATCTTGATTTAACGAAGTAACTTTTGCTTTATTTTTGTTTACTTCCCATATGATATCAGGATCACAACCAAGAATCGAATATCTTCCTCTTTGATCTCCACCTTCAACAGATTCTAACAAAAAACTGTATTCTTCATTTTCAGAAATTTTTATAAGAGAAGAAATTGGAGTTTCTATATCTGCAATAAATTCCTTTTTTATTATTTGTGGTGTACCTTGATTGTAATTTTTAAAAAATTTATCTTTATTACTATCACTCATTAGTATTGTTGAATAATTGCACTTATTAATTCCTCATTAGGTGAGATTTTTTTTGTTTTCATTAACTCTTGCCCAAAAGAATCTCTCAAATTATTAGCTAGAAAAATACCATTATTTAAATTCGTTATTTCATTAATTATTATTTCATCAATTTTAGAAATATAAAATTTTCTATTTGTTATACTATAAGTGTTTTCATTTAAATGAGTTTCAAAGATTTTTTTAGTTAG
>CACJSL010000039.1 GCA_902596065.1 uncultured Alphaproteobacteria bacterium
TATTAATCAATTCATCTAAGGGTCCAGGGATAGATGAAATTTTGTATATTTTAGGTAAAAAAACCTCCATAGAAAGAATAAAAAACTATATAAGTAAAAAGAAATTATGACTGAAGAAGATAATAAAAAGAAACCATTTACATTATTCAATAATGAAACAGGTCAATCTATAGAATTACCTGTATTAACGGGCACAGATGGACCAGACGTACTAGATATTAGAAATCTATATAAAGATACTGGCTTATTTACTTATGATCCTGGTTATACATCAACTGCTTCTTGTAATTCAGCAATTACTTTTATAGATGGAAATAAAGGAATTCTTCGCCATAGAGGATATGACATAAATGATTTAGCAAATAAAAGTGATTTTTTAGAAGTTTGCTATTTATTACTTCACGGCGATTTGCCTTCTCCTGAAGATAAGCAAAAATTTGAGAATGTAATACAAAGACATACAATGGTGCATGAACAATTGGTAAATTTATATAGAGGTTTTAGAAGAGATGCTCATCCAATGTCTATAATGGTTGGAGTTGTAGGAGCATTATCAGCCTTTTATCATGATAGTACTGATTTTTCAGACATAAACCAGAGAATGATAGCATGTCATAGATTAATTGCAAAAATAGCAACTATTGGAGCTATGGCTTATAAATATTCTATTGGGCAACCATTTGTATACCCAAAAAATAATCTATCTTATTGTGAAAATTTCCTCCACATGACATTTTCAGTCCCAACAGAAGATTATATTATAAATCCAAAAATTTCAAAAGCTATGGATCGTTTTTTTATTTTACATGCTGACCATGAACAAAATGCATCTACATCAACTGTTAGACTTGCAGGATCCTCTGGTGCTAATCCATTTGCATGTATAGCAGCAGGAATTGCTTCTCTATGGGGGCCAGCACATGGAGGTGCTAATGAAGCAGTAATTAAAATGTTAGAGGAAATTGGGGATATTTCTAAAATACCTGAATATATCAATAAAGCTAAAGATAAAAATGATGACTTTAGATTAATGGGTTTTGGACATAGAGTTTATAAAAATTACGATCCAAGAGCAGATGTAATGAAGAAAACAGCTCATGAAGTATTAAAAGAATTAAACATGGAAAATGATAAACTTTTAAAAATAGCTATTGAATTAGAAAAAATTGCATTGCAAGACCCTTATTTTATTGAAAAAAAACTTTATCCTAATGTAGATTTTTACTCAGGAATAATTCTAAAAGCTCTAGGATTCCCAACTAGTATGTTTACTGTTTTATTTGCAATAGGCAGAACAGTTGGGTGGATTTCTCAATGGAAAGAAATGATTGAAGATCCAATAAATAAAATTGGTAGACCACGGCAATTATATAGTGGGCAAAATGCAAGACAATATCAAATAGTTGAAAGTAGAGAGAAAAAATCTATATTTCAATGGCTTTGGAAAAATTAATTTAAATAAGCAAGTATTCTCATAGCTGCTGAATAAAATGGAGGATTTTTTGTTTCAATATTTTTTAAAATCTTATTTATTTTATTAATTTGTTCTTCATTAGATTTGTTGTCATTAATTAATTTTTTAAATCCTTTTTCAAAACTAATTTTATTTAAATTTGAATTAGTAATTTCTGGAATAATTAATTCATTTTCTAAAATATTCAAAATATTAGCATATTTTACTTTTATAAAATTTTTAGCTATTAATTCAGTAAAAAAATGGAGTTTATATATTATTAATTGCGGTATATTTCTTTTAGCTATTTCCAAACTTGCCGTTCCTGAACAAACTAAAGCTTTTGAACAATTTGAATAATTCTTTTCAATTTCTTGATAATTAGTAGAAATTATGATTCTTAACTTCCAGTTTTTAGTTAACTTTATAATTTTTGGTTTTAGATGTTCCAATGTAGGAATAAAAATTATTGTATTAGGATTAACATTTAATAAATATTCATATGCATTTTGAAAATATGGGAAAAGCTTATCTAATTCACTTAATCTACTACCTGGTAAAAAAGCAATATTTTTATTTTTTTTAAAATAATTTTTATTTTTTTCAATATAATAAATTGGATGACCAATTAAATTTGTTTTTAAACCATGTTTTACAAAATATTTTATTTCAAATTCAAATAAAACTAATAATTCATTATATACTTTAGCAAAATTTTTTGCTCTATATTTCCTCCAGGCCCAAACTGTAGGAGCAACAATATGTATAATATTATTTTCATATTTATTCTTTTTTATTTTTTTTGCTAAAGGATAATTAAAATCAGGAGAATCTATAGTAATTACCAAATCATAATTGTTATTTTTAATTATATTAGATAGATATCTTATCATTTTAATAAATTTTCTTATAGAAAATAAAACCTCAATAATTCCCATAGTATTAAAATCATTTAATGAATAAAATTGTCTATTAAGATAATTAGACATTTTTTTACCTCCCACTCCTTCAAATATAATATTATTATTATTTTTGATAATTTCTTTAATTAAATTATATCCAATATTATCTCCTGATTGTTCAGTAGCAGATATAAAAATTTTAAAATTTTTTTTAATCAATTTTATTAGTTGTTGACAAAAATAAATTATTATCGTTACAAAAATTTATTGATTCATCTTTTTCTAAAATTATACAATTATTTTTTTCTATAAATAAACCTTCATAATTATATTGTTTTAAATTTTTTAAGGTTTGCATTCCAATTGTTGGAACGTCTAATATGCTATGTTGATTGTATTTACTTAATTTTATAAGAATTTTTTTATCTCCTGATTTTTTATAATTATCACACCGTTTAATTAACTCATCTGTTCCTTCAAAACATTCTATGCCAATAACTAATTGATTTTGTACTACTAATGATTGACCTATATCAGCCTCTCCTATTTTTTTAAAAATATTTAATGCCTTATCTTTATTTTTAATAGCGTAATTTGAAGGTTTAAGTATAGTTAAATTATCTTCTGAAGAAAATAAATCATTACATAATTCTTTCCAATTAAATAATGGATAACCTTTATTTTTGAAAAACTTTGCAATTGATCTTAATAGATGATCATCTCCTTTTGGCTCAAGAATAAAATCTTTAATTAAGCCTAATGTATTAAAATCAAAATTAACTTCTTTTAAAGAAGGTCTAATAATATTTCCTGCCATAACTATTTGATCAATTTTTCTTTCTTTTAACAAATTTAAGATTTTAGAAAATGAGTCTATAGTTATTTCTACATTTTCATAATTATTATATTTAGCTTTATCGCCATAACCTTTAATATAAAAAAAACATATTTGATAATTTTTTTTTAATAAACTTTTTCCTATATTTATAGGTAATTCACCACCACCAGAGATAATACCAATTTTAATCATTATTATAATTAGCAATACCTCTTTTAAGATTAGATTCTATAAACAAAACAATATCTTTTATTTCTATGATATCAAGCTCTTCAGAAACTAAATTATTAATATTATGCTCTATTGAATTATCTTTATTAAAAATTTTTTTAAAAATATGGTTAATCTTATGTATTAAATTATTTTGTAAACCTTTTCTCTTTAATCCAATTAAATTTATTCCTCTTAAATTAGATCTAATTCCAAAATATAAACCATAAGGTATTATATTGCTTTCAACTCCACTCATTCCTCCAATCATTGCATATTTCCCTATATTCACAAATTGATGTATTGCTGAATTTCCACCAATAATTGCATTTTCTGCAATTTTAACATGACCTCCTAGAGTTGAGTTGTTAACCAAAACAACATTAGAAGAAATCAAACAATCATGAGCAATATGTGAACCTATCATAATTAAGCAATTATTTTCAATTTTTGTAATCATTCCTCCGTCTTTGGTCCCAGGGTTAATAGTAACATGTTCTCTTATAGTATTATCATTTCCTATAATTAGCTTTGAGTCCTCTCCTTTGAATTTTTTGTCCTGAGGAGCAAGGCCTATAGAAGAAAAAGGGAAAAATGTATTATTTTTACCTATTTGCGTATTTCCAGATATATTAACATGTGAAATTAATTCAGTACCTTTTTGAATTTCAACATTACCTTTAACAACGCAATAAGGTCCTATAAAGACTTCTTTATCTATTTCAGCACTTTTTGATATAATAGCAGTAGGGTGTATCATAAAAAGTTAAATAAACAGTATTAATTATTTAAAAAGAAATAAATAATTTCAATATATTTCAAAGATGTTATTTATATGTTATCATCGCTGAAAATTCAGATTCACATACTTTAATATTATCTTTAATTGCTATTCCAGAAAATTTATAAACTGATTTAACGTTATTAAGAAATTTAACATGAAAAAAAATTTTTTCATTCGGATAAACAGGTTTTCTAAATTTAGCTTTTGAAACACTCATAAACAATACAGATTTATCTTTGTAGTTTTCATATTTTTTAGAAACAACTATTCCAGCTGTTTGTGCCATTGATTCAATTAAAATTACACCAGGTACTATAGGCATATTAGGAAAATGTCCTTTAAAGAAATATTCATCTTCTAAAAATATTCTATTGCCTATTCCTTCTTCACCTGCTTTAATAATCTCACATGTATCAATAAATAGAAAAGGGGTTCTGTGTGGTATTAATTCTTTTATTTCTTTAGGTAAAATGATCATTTAACTATTATTCAATTTAATTATGTTTTTTTTCCATTTTCTAATATCTATTGCAGGAAATCCTGCAATTGTCATATTGTCATGAATATCTTTTGTAACTCCACTCTTTGCAGCAATTTTAACATTATTTCCAATCTTTAAATGCCCTGAAATACCGGCTTGCCCTCCTATAATGCAATTTGATCCTATAATAGTGCTACCCGCAACACCAACCTGAGCTGCAATTATTGAATTCATAGATATTTTAACACCATGAGCTATTTGAATTAAGTTATCTAATCTAACATTATCTTCAATTATTGTGGATTCAATAGCAGCTCTATCAATTGTGCAGTTTGAACCAATCTTAACATTATCTCCAATAATAACATTGCCAATGTGTTCTATGGATATTTTTTCATTAATTGTAAAACCAAATCCATTACCTCCTATAATAGTACCTGATTTAATAAAACAATTTTTACCAATAATTGAATTTGATATAACACAATTATTTCCTATAAAAGTATTTTCACCAATTGATACACCTTTATCAATAAAAACATTGTTTTCAATAATTACATTTTTAGAAATTTTACAACTTTCAGATATAGTAACATAATTACCAATTTCTATATTATCAGAAATAGAAGTGCTTTTATGAATAGAACAGTTTTGAGAAATTTTTCCATTTGATATTCTTTTGGGATAAAATAAATTAGTAGAATAAGCAAAACATAAATACGGATTGTCTACAATAATAGGTACGCATGTTTTAGGGAGTAAATTAATATATTCATTTTTAATGAAACAAGCTTTTGCCTCAGTTTTTTTTAAATAATTAATTAATTTAGTATTTTCAAAAAAAGAAATTTGATTTTTATTTGCATATTCTAATGAAGATATACCAGATATTAATTCATTTTTAGACAAAGAGCAGTCAATATGAATATTTTTATCTGAAAAAAATTTGATCAAATC
>CACJSL010000040.1 GCA_902596065.1 uncultured Alphaproteobacteria bacterium
AAAAGAAAAACAATATAAGCCAAAAATAATTCTGACTGGAGGGTTGGCCCAAATATATAAAAAAGAAATAAAGTTTAATTCTTATTATGAACCTAATTTGACTTTAGAAGGCTTGTATCTTATTGGCTTACAAAATCATGATTGATACTCAAAATTCTTTAAATATCTCTTCAGATGGGATTTATTTTTTATCTTTAGGAGGAATAGGGGAGATAGGTGCAAATTGTTATTTATATTGTTGTGATGATAAATGGATTATGATTGATTTAGGTTTATCTTTTGCAGATGAAAAATTTCCAGGTATAGATTTGTTATTACCAAAAATTGATTTTATCGAATCTATTTCTAAAAAATTAGAAGCTATAATAATTAGTCATGGTCATGAAGATCATTCAGGTGCTGTAGCTTATTTTGCTGATAAAATTGAATGTCCTGTTTACGCAACGGGTTTTGCAAGATCATTAATTGAAAATAGATTAAAAGAATTTGGTTTTTTAGATAAAATTAAAATTATAACAATAGAAAATGATCATGATATTAAATTAAAGAATTTTAATTTAAGTTTTATTTCTACTACACATTCAATACCTGAACCACATGCAATTTTAATTAAAACAAAATATGGTAATTTACTTCATACAGCAGATTGGAAAATAGATTTTAATCCTACGTTAGGAGAACAAATAGATCAAAAAAAATTTGAAGAAATTGGTAATGAAGGATTGCTTGCTTTAATTGGTGACTCAACTAATGCTGATGTACCTGGTTTTTCAAAATCTGAATTAGAGGTTAGGGATGAATTAATTAAAATTTTTTCAAGATACAATAAAAGAATTGTTATTACATGTTTTTCTTCCAACATTGAAAGAATGGAAAGTATATTTATTGCAGCAAAAAAAAATAATAGAAAGGTTGCTTTAGTTGGAAGAAGTATGAAAAAAACCATTACAGCAGCAATTGAAAATGATATTATTGATAAAGATATTTCGTTTATTTCAGAAGATGAAGCCTCTTTAATTCCAAGAGAAAATTTAGTAGTGATATGCACAGGTAGCCAAGGTGAAAAAAGATCAGCTTTATTTCGAATAGCATATAATTCTCATAACAATATATATTTAGAAAAAAATGATCTGGTAATCTTTAGTTCAAAAGATATTCCTGGTAATGAAAAAGCTATAAATAATTTAAAAAATTTACTTTATGCCCAAAATGTTGAAGTAATTACTTCAGATGATGATTTAGTACATGTTTCAGGGCATGGTTATGCTGAAGAGATAAAAAAAATGTATCAATGGACGCGTCCCTATATATCTATACCAGTACACGGAGAAGCTAAGCATTTATTTGCTCATTCTCAATTAGCACAAGCTAGCCAAGTTCCCATAACCAAAATATTAGACAATGGTAAATGTATCAAATTAGCACCAGAAAATCCTAAGAATTGTGGATATTTAAATACTGGTAAATTAATTGTTGAAGGAAAGAATTTATATGACTCTGAATCTAATTTTATTAAAGATAGAAGAAAAATTTCTTTCGAAGGAATGATTTTGATTTCAATTATTATTAATTCAGATTTATCAATTAATAATAAAATAATGATTACTTCAAAAGGACTTCCTGATTATGATGAAAAATTATTAGAAAATGACTTTAAAGAATTATTAGTTGAAGAATATATAAAGATTAGTGATAACCAAAAAAATTCTAATGAAATTCTTTCAAATTTGCTGAAAAAGTTAATAAGGCAATCTTTAAAATCTCAATTATCTAAAAAACCAGATGTAAAATCTCATATAATAAGGTTATAAGAATCTTAATTAAGTTATATTAACTAATATATCAACGTTGATTATGTTTTTTTGTTTGTCTTTAAATATATTTTAGGTGTAATATTTATTTGTTATGAAATTTTCTAATTTTTTTAGCCCAACTTTAAAGAATGTCCCAGCAGAAGCTGAAATTATTTCTCACCAGTTAATGATTAGATCTGGTATGATAAAACAATCTAGCGCAGGAATATATTCATGGTTACCTCTTGGTTTAAGAGTTTTAAAAAATATTGAAAATATAGTTAGAGATGAGCAAAATAAAGCAGGAGCTGTAGAATTATTAATGCCAACTATTCAATCTGCAGATTTATGGATTAAATCAGGAAGATATAATGAGTATGGAAAAGAAATGCTTAGAATCAAAGATAGAAGTGGTAGAGAAATATTATACGGACCTACTAATGAAGAATTAATTACTGATATTTTTCAATCTTATGTTAATTCATACAAAGATCTTCCAAAAAATTTATATCATATTCAATGGAAGTTTAGAGATGAAGTAAGACCAAGATTTGGAGTTATGAGAGGTAGAGAATTTCTAATGAAAGACAACTACTCTTTTGATTTATCTGAACAAGATGCAATTATTTCTTATAATAAAATGTTTGAAGCTTACATAAAAACTTTTTTACGTCTTGGTTTAATACCTATTTCTCTAAGAGCTGAAACAGGTCCAATAGGTGGAAGTTTGAGTCATGAATTTCAAATATTGGCAAAAACTGGAGAAAGTACTCTTTATTACGATAAAGATTTAGAACAAATCGATCCCACAAATATTGATACTAAAAAATTACAATCATATTATGCTGCTGTTGATGATCTTCATGATCAAAGTAAATGTCCAATTGAAAAAAATCAATTAAAAATTGCTAAGGGAATTGAAGTTGGGCATATTTTTTATTTTGGAACAAAATATTCTGAAAAACTTGGAGCTTTTGTGCAAAATAATAAAGGAGAGAATGTTCCTGTTCATATGGGTTCATATGGTATAGGAATTTCCAGGTTAGTTGGAGCAATTATTGAAGCATCACATGATGATAAAGGAATAATATGGCCTTTAAATATTGCTCCCTTTAAAATTTCAATTATCAATTTAATGATAGACGATGAAAACTGTAAAAAAGTAGCAGATAATATTTATAATCAATTAAGTAGTAAATTTGAAATTTTATATGATGATAGAGATTGCAGTATTGGTAAAAAATTATCTGATAATGATCTCATAGGCATTCCTTATCAAATAATTATTGGTAAAAGAGATGTTAAGGATAACTTAGTTGAATTTAAAGTTAGACAAACCAATGAATCAAAAAAAATTTCTATTGATGAAGTTATTAATATTGTTTCAAAAAAAATTAATTTATAAATAATGTTATTTACTTCATATGAAAAATTATTAATTTTACGTTTTCTTTATTCAAAAAAATCTGATGGCTTCATATCAATTTTTTCATGGTTTTCTATTATTGGTATAACAATTGGAGTGGGAGCTATTATTATTGTTATGTCAGTAATGAATGGATTCAGAGAAGAAATAACTTCAAGATTATTAGGTATAAATGGACACTTAAATATTTATAGTGATCAAAATGAAATTTTAAAAGATGAATTAGATTATTTTTCACAATTAAATAATGATATTGTTTTAACTCCTTTGACGCAAACACAGGCTTTATTCATTTCCAAGGATTCATCTAAAGGGGTTTTTTTAAGAGGTTATGATTTGAATTTTCTTTCTGAAAGTCATTTTATATATAATAAAATAAAACAAGGGAAATTATTTTCTAATAAAAATGAAATAATTATAGGTTATGCTCTTGCCAAGAATTTTGGATTAAAGATTGGAGATAAAATTAAAATTGCTATACCAAAAACTGATAAAACAATTTTTGGAAATATACCTAGGTTTAAAACATTAAATATTGTAGGAATTTTTAATCTAGGAATGTATGAATACGATTCAAATTTTGTTTTTACTAATTCTGAAATCGCTAATAAATTAATATTAATAAACAAAGAAAGTTTTAATAAAATTGAGGTATTTATTGATGATCCAAATTTAATAGAAAAAGATCAAAAAATTATTAATAAAATAATTAATGATAATAACTTGAATTTTTATACTGAAAATTGGAAACAAAATAATTCTGCATTAATCAATGCTTTAAATATTGAAAAAAATGTTATGTTTTTGATTCTTTCTTTGATAATAATTGTAGCTTCCATGAATATAATTTCTGGATTAATAATATTTGTTAAAGAAAAAAATAAAGATATAGGTATTTTAAAAACTCTTGGCTTAAGTAATTATAGTTTGATAAAAATTTTTATTTCAATTGGTTTTCTTATCGGTTTAACAGGTACTTTTTTTGGAGGTTTGTTAGGAGTCTTATTTTCAATTAATATAACATCAATTCAGAATTTTATTGAAAAATTATTTAATACATCATTATTTTCTAGAGAAATTTATTATTTATCAAATTTGCCTTCTAAGTTAATTTTTTATGAAGTTTTTATAGTTTTATTAATATCAATTATAATATGTCTGATAGCTACAACATTTCCTGCGATTAGGTCAATTAAGATAGATCCAATTAAATCATTAAAAAATGACTGAAAAATTAATTTCTATTAATAATTTATCTAAACATTTTTTAGTTAATAAAAACAAAACCTGTATTTTAAAAAATATAAATTTTAGTATTTTTAAAGGGGATATTATTTCTATATCAGGACCTTCTGGATCAGGTAAATCTACATTTCTAAATATCCTAGGTTTATTAGACTCTACATTTAATGGGACTTATAATTTTTTAAATTTTAATGTAAATTTTCTAAAAAGTAATGAAAAAAATATTATTAGAAATAAATCTATTGGTTTTGTTCATCAATTTTTTTATCTAATTCCTGAACTAACCGTTTTAGAAAATGTTTCATTACCTAATTTAATACTTAACAATAATATTAGAGAATCTAATGATTTGGCTAGAGAAATAATTATAAATTGTGGTTTAGAAAATAAAATACATTCAAAGCCAACCTATTTATCTGGAGGGGAACAACAAAGAGTTGCAATTGCAAGAGCTTTAATTAATAATCCAGAACTAATAATTGCTGATGAGATGACTGGTAACTTAGATGAAAAAACAGCTGATAATGTATTCGAATTTTTTTTAGAAAAGATATCTTCTAATAATCAAACAGTAATCTATGTTACTCATAATCCAAAATATGCTAAAAAAGCTAATAAAGCATTTGAAATATCAAATAATCAAATTCATAAAATTTAATGAAAAATCCCTTTATACATCTTAGATCTTTATCTTCTTATTCTTTAGCAGAAAGTACTCTAAAAATTCCAAAACTAATAAATTTAGCAAAAAAAAATAATATGCCTGCGATAGCATTAACAGATAATAATAACATGTTTGGTGTATTAGAATTTGCAATAGAAGCTGCTCAAAATGGTATACAACCAATAATAGGTACTAGTATTAATTTTTTAGATATCAAAAGCAATAATTTTTCTTCGCAAATTAATTTTTTAGTTAAAAATGAAGATGGATATAAAAATCTCTTATATCTATCATCATTATCACATACATCTGAAAATAATCCGATAGGTATTTTTGCTAAAGATTTAATCAATCATACCAAAGGTTTAATTTGCTATATTGGAGGTGAATATAATCCTTTACTTATATTAAAAGATC
>CACJSL010000041.1 GCA_902596065.1 uncultured Alphaproteobacteria bacterium
CATATACATCAGAATAAACTCTCCAGTATTTAATTTTTTACCACTATCTATATCTTTAAGATTTTCATATTTTGCATTCCTCAATTCTTTAATATGTTGTATCACACTATTAACATGTTTTTTAAATGCATGATTCTTTAATTGTTCGTCTGTGGCATTTACATATTCATGCCAATCTTTAATCGATACTTTGGAATCAAGAATGTAATGGCGATCTTCAGGTAATTTGATTACAAAATCAGGAATTATGATAGTGCCATTTTCGTTTAAATAACCCTTTTGAGCTTCATATTCTCTTCCTTTTTTAAAACCTATTTCCTTTAAAATATTCTCACAAGTAGTTTGTCCCCATTGTCCTTGAGTTTGAGAACTTCCAGAAGTTAATGTTTTTTTTAAAGTAGAAATTTCATTATTTGAGGTGTTGCCTAATGTAACTACTTGTTCCAATAAAGTTGAAGATCTTCCTTCTTCTGAGTATACCTTGTTTATTGCTGTTTTTATTTCTTGTTCTAATTTGTGAAAATCACTAACTAAATTTTGATTATTTTGTTTTTTATTAAAAAAAAACCAAATTATAATTGTAAAAAATGTTCCTCCTATAAAAAAACCTAAAAGAAAAAGTAATAGTTGTTCTGAAAACATTAAATCTTTTATAGCTCAAAAAATATTAACTGCCCACAATATTGAGAAATATATAACTAAATATCTTCCTACCTTTCCAATAGATACCAAAACCAAGAATGGAAGAAATGAATATCTTAATATACCTGCCGCAAAAGTTATGGGATCACCTATAAACGGAACCCAGGACAATAATAATGACCATTTTCCATATTTGTTAAAAAGTTCTGTTCCTTTTTGAATTTTATTTTTCTTAATTGGAAACCAAGGTTTTTTAATAAAATAATTTACATAATATCCACATACCCAATTAAATACTGATCCAAGAATATTACCTATAGAAGCTGAGATAAGTAGTAATAAGTTATTATATTTATCAAGAGACAAGAGAGAGGCAAAATATAGTTCTGAGCCAAATGGAATTATAGTTGCAACCATAAAACTTACGGCCAATAAAGTAAGGTAAATCACAAACTATATTTATTAGACTAAAATATTTAATTTGCCCAATAATGATTTTTAAAAATAGGCTCTTTTCATATAATATAATTACTATATGAACTTAGTATATGACTAAAGGTTTTGATAATTTAGAATTTGAAATGCGAGTAAAAAGAGCTCGTGAACTAATGGAAAAAAACAATATAGATATATTATTGTTAACCACTCCACATAATTTTCGTTATTTCTCTGGATTAGATTCTTATTTTTGGGAAAGTCCAACTAGACCTTGGTTTTTATTAATTCCTCAAAACTCTGATCCAATTGCTTTAGTTCCCTCTATTGGTCAAACGGCTTTAGAGAAAACGTGGTTAAAAAATATTAAAACTTGGTCTTCACCTAATCCAAAAGATGAGGGAATAACTCTATTGAAAGATACTATTTTAAATTTACTTCCTAATAATGGGGTCGTAGGTTGTGAACTAGGTCATGAAAGTCATTTGAGAATGAGTATTAATGATTTCGATATGTTAAGAAAAGATCTATCAAAAATAGCATTTATTAATGCCAGTAAAATTATTTGGGAATTAAGAATGATTAAATCTCATAATGAAATTAAAAAAATAAAGAAAATAATCTCACTAACCAGTAATGTTTTTGATAATTTGCCAAAAAAAATTAATATAGGAATGTCAGAAATTGAAATATGTAATATTTTTAAAAAAGAACTTATTGAAAATGGTGCTGAACATACTTTATATATTTCCTGTGCATCAGATAAAGGTGGATATGATCAAATAATCTGTAGTCCTTCTAATAAAAAAGTTGAGGACGGAGACATATTAATAATCGATACAGGAAGTACTTTTGATGGATATTTTTGTGATTTTGATCGTAATTTTGGTTTTGGAAAAATAAGTAAAGAATCTCAAGATGCTTATAAAGTTTTGTGGGAAGCTAGCGAAGCAGGATTGCAAAAAATAAAACCTGGATGTTCTTGTTCAGATATAAGTAATGCTATGATGGAAATTTTAAAAAAATCAGGATTAAAATCAAATAGTGTGGGTAGAATGGGTCATGGTTTAGGATTGCAAGTAACTGAGCCTCCAAGCATACATTCTGATGATAAAACCATATTAAGAGAAAATATGATTATTACAATTGAACCATGTTTTGAATATCTTCCTAACAAAATGATTGTTCACGAAGAAAATATATTAGTTACTAATAATGGTTTTGAATTATTAACATCCAGAACACCAGAAAGAATACCAATTATAGATTAAGATAAAATTAATTAGAAATTTATAAAATTGTTTCTATTTTAGGCATAAGGTTTATTAATTCTTTAGTATATTGATGACTAGGATTATTAAAAAGTATTTCTGTATTTTCAATTTCACATAAATTTCCATTTTTTAAAACTGCAATCCTATCACACATTTGCCTAATTACTGGTAAGTCATGACTTATAAATAAAATTGTTAAATTTAGTTGTTCTTGGAGATCTTTTAAAAGATTAAGAATTTGTGCTTGTATACTTACGTCTAAAGCTGACGTTGGTTCATCACAAATAAGTAAGCGCGGTCTTGTAGCTAATGCTCTGGCTATCGAAATTCTTTGTCTTTGACCTCCTGAAAACTCGTGAGGATATCTATCTAATGATTGCCTAGTCATTCCAACAATATCAATTAAATCATTAACATTATTTTCAATTGTTTTTTTATCCAAATTTTTTTGAAAAAATTTAATTGGTTCTGCAATTATTTTTTTTACCTTAAATCTTGGATTTAAAGAAGAGTAAGGATCTTGAAAAATCATTTGAATTTGCCCTCTAATTCTATTATTATTTTTTTGATTTAGAGAAATATTTTCATAAAAAACTTCACCTGAAGTAGGTTTGATAAGATTAGTTATAATTTTTGCTATTGTTGATTTCCCTGAACCTGATTCTCCAACTAAACCAAAAGATTCTCCTTCAAAGATATTAAAAGAGACATTATCTAGAGCTTTAAGTGAATTAATTTCTTTTTTTGATTTTATAATAGAATCTGAATCAAAAATTTTAGTTAAATTCTTTATTTCTAATAATTTATCTTTTGTCACAGCTCTTTTGCCCCAATTTTGAATAATACTATTTGTAAGATTTAAAGAATCATTAGTTATTTCTCCTCCTTCAGGATTGATTAACTTGAATCTTGAAATTTTCTTATTTGTTGGAGGAACAGAAATGATTAGACTTTTTCCTTCATTTGACTTTGGATTAGTTAAAACATCTTTGGTTAAACCATATTCAACAATAACGCCATTTCTCATGATAATAACTTTATTTGTAGTTTCTGCAATTACTCCCATATCATGGGTAATAATGATCACTCCAAGATTTCTTTTTTTTGTCAAATCTTTAAGTAGTTGGAGAATTTGATATTGAATACTTACATCAAGTGCAGTTGTTGGTTCATCTGCAATAATTAAATCTGGCTCACAACTTATTGCCAAAGCAATAACCACTCTTTGGCGCATACCACCACTAAATTGATGAGGATAATCTTCAATTCTTTTTTCTGCATCCTCGATTCCTACTTCATTTAATAGTTGAATCGATCTCTGTAAGGCTTGATCATAATTTAATTTTAAATGAGTTTGTATCGTTTCTATTAATTGGTCTTTAATTTTGAACAAAGGATTAAGTGATGTCTGAGGATCCTGAAATACAAAACCAATTTTTTTTCCTCTAGCTTTTTGAATAATTTCTTCATTATTACATATTTCCTCATTATCAATTTTTATTGATCCATCAGTGATTTCTCCCGGTGGATCAATTAAATTTATTATTGCATTTGCTATTGTAGACTTTCCTGAGCCAGACTCGCCAACAATTCCTAGTATCTCTCCTCTTTCAAGGGAAAATTCTACATCCTTGCTAGCTACTATTTTTTCTTTCCTGGTTAAGTAACTAATATTTAAATTTTTAATTTCTAAAAAACTCATCTCTTTTTTAACTTTGGATTTAAAGCATCTCTCATCCAATCTCCTAAAAGATTAATTGATAACGCAAGAACTACCAAAAAAATAGCGGGGAAAAAAGTAATCCACCATTCACCTGAAAATAAAAAATTATTTCCAAATCTAATTAATGTTCCTAAGGAAGGCGTTGTCGGAGGTATGCCTACTCCAAGAAAACTTAGAGTTGATTCTGTAATAATTGCTAACGCTAATCCTATCGTTGCAATTACTAAAATTGGTCTAAGAATATTTGGTAAAATATGCTTAAACATAATCAATATGTTAGATAGTCCGATTATTTTTGATGCTGATATATATTCTTTATTTTTTTCAACTAAAGTTGAGGCTCTTGTTACTCTAGCAAATTGAGGCCACTCAGAAATGCCTATAGCAAATATTAATACATAAATAGCCATCTCATCATGCATTGATTTAGAAATAATTGCTCTTGCTATTCCATCAACAAGTAATGCCATTAATATGCTTGGTATTGTTAATTGTACATCTGTTAAGCGCATTACTATTGTTTCATATCTTCCTCCTATATAACCAGCCGTTATTCCTAATGAAACTCCCAAAATCATGGCAAAAATAATTGAAGAAAAACCTACAATTAAAGAAATTCTAGATCCATATATCATTGTTGAAAACATATCTCTTCCTTGCTGATCTGTGCCAAGAAAAAAATTAGCATTGCCACCCTCTGACCAGACAGGAGGAATAAAAGCATCCATCAAAGAAATATTAAGAGGGTCAAAAGGATCATAAGGTGCAACTATTTCTGCAAAAAAAGAACAAAGAAAAATTATTAAAAAAATGGATGAAGAAATAATAGCAATTTTTGAATTAAAAAAGCTATAACCTATATCAGTGTCATAAATTTTATTAATCATTTTGCCAATCATAATTAACTATTTTCTTCCTTAATTCTTATTCTTGGATCAATAAAATAGTAAGTTATGTCTACGATAAAATTTATCATAACAAAAATAAAGGCAACCATAATCATGTATGCAGACATAATTGGTATATCAACAAAATAAACTGCATTAATAAATAGTGAACCCATTCCAGGCCACTGAAATACTGTTTCAGTTATAATTGAAAAAGCAATTAAAGTTCCGATATTTATACCAGTGATAGTAATAACTGGTATTAATCCATTTTTAAGAGCATGTTTATAATTAATAATATTTT
>CACJSL010000042.1 GCA_902596065.1 uncultured Alphaproteobacteria bacterium
TGATTATGGATGAGCCCACATCAGTACTTACGCCTCAGGAAGTTGAAAATCTTTTTGTAACATTAAATGCTCTTGTTAAAGAAGGAAGAACAATTCTGTATATTACTCATAAACTAGAAGAAGTTATTACTTTATGTAATGATGTTACAATAATGAGGAATGGTAAAGTAATTGATTCATGCTCAACTGATAATCAAACTGCAAAATCACTGGCGACTAAAATGTTGGGTGAAAAGTTAGAAGACTTAAAAACTGATTATTCTCATATTAAAAATGAAATAAGTTTTTCTTCTAAGAATATTTCTTGTTCTTTTAATGATCCATTTTTTACAGATTTAAAAAATATTTCTTTTAATGTAAATGTAGGAGAAATTTTTGGTATTGCTGGAGTAGCAGGTAATGGCCAATCTGAATTAATGGATATTTTGGTTGGAGAAAATACTTTAATAGATAGTGGTGAATTAATTTTTAATAATAAAAATATTGAATATCTTGGCCCTCAGAAAAGAAGAGATTTATCAATTGCTTTTGTTCCTGAAAATAGATTGGGTCATAGCGCAGTACCTGAACTAACTTTATCAGAAAATATTCTTTTGAGTCAATTTCCAAATAATAAATTTTCAAAAAATGGAATATTAAATCGCAATTCAATAGAAGATTACGCAATTAAAGTTATAGAAAACTTTAATGTAGTTACACCTGGATCAGATGCAAGAGCTTCAAGTCTTTCAGGGGGAAATTTACAAAAATTTGTAATAGGAAGGGAAATATCGTCCAAACCTAAACTTTTAATTATTTCTCATCCTACTTGGGGCATTGATGCAGGGGCAGAACATTCCATTAGAGAATCTCTTATTGACCTTTCTAAAAATGGAACATCTATTATAGTTTTATCTCAAGATTTAGATGAATTAATTGAAATTACGCATAGAATTGCTGTTATTTTTGATGGAAAATTATCGAAACCAATAAATACTAATGAAGTTGATATAACTAAATTAGGATTACTTATGGGTGGAAAAAATGAATAAATTTATACCAACCATTGTTTCTCGACCTCAATCTTCTAATTTAATGAATGTATTAGTTCCAGTTATTGCAGTTATTTTAACTTTACTAACGGGTTCTATTATTTTTTCTATTATGGGTTTCAATCCCTTTTTTGCTCTTCATACTTTTTTCATATCTCCAATATCTACATCCTATGGAATTTCTGAGCTATTAGTAAAAGCAACTCCTCTAGCTTTAATTGCAATTGGTTTAGCATTTTGTTTTAAGAACAATATTTATAATATTGGTGCTGAAGGACAATTAACAATGGGAGCTATTTTTGGTGGCGGTATAGGTATATATTTTTATGATACTAATGCATTTTGGTTATTGCCTTTAATGATTTTAGGTGGAGCAATTGGTGGCGCTTTGTGGGCAATGATACCTGCTTTATTAAAAACTAAATTTAATACTAATGAAATTTTAACTAGTTTAATGTTAGTTTATGTAGCACTCTTAATATTAGACTACTTAGTTGTTGGACCTTGGAAGGATCCCCTAGGATATAGTTTTCCTAAAACAAGACAATTTAGTGAATCAGGACGAATGCCTTTACTCTTTTCAGGATTAAGAGTTCATTTTGGTCTTATCATTACTTTAGTTTTGATTTTCTTCTCATGGTTTATTTTTTCTAAAACAATTTTTGGTTTTCAATTAAAAGTCTCTGGATATAGTCCTACAGCTGCAAGGTATGCTGGATTTAGTCAAAATATTCTTGTTTATTTAGCATTTGGTATTTGTGGTGCTTTTGCAGGAATAGCTGGCTTATCAGAAGTCTCAGGTCCTATAGGTTTGTTATATAGAGATATATCACCTAATTATGGTTTTACTGCTATCATCGTTGCTTTTTTAGGAAGGCTTCATCCAATCGGTATTATTTTTGCATCATTAATTATTGCTTTAACTTATTTAGGAGCAGAAGATGCTCAATTATTTATGCAAATACCTGCAGCAGTTGGTTTTGTTTTTCAAGGTCTAATACTTTTTTATTTATTAGGTGCAGATCTTTTAGTTAATTATAAATTGGGGTTTAATAAATAAATGGATTTTGAATTATTATATGGAATAGTAAAGATAATTTTAATCGCAACAACGCCATTAGTTTTTGCAGGAATTGGAGAGCTAGTTACTGAAAAATCAGGAGTATTAAATCTTGGTGTAGAAGGTATGATGTTAGTAGGAGCTGTGACAGCATTTGTTACACTTGTTATAACTGGCAACTATATTTTAGCTTTTACATTTTCTATCTTGTCAGGTGTTATTATGTCTTCATTATTTGCTTTTTTAGTTTTGATTTTAATGTCTAATCAAATTGCAACAGGATTAGCTTTAACAATATTTGGTATTGGTTTAAGTTCTATGATTGGAAAAAACTATATTGGAACACCTATAGAAGGTTTATCACCTTGGTTTTTTGTAATTTTTTCTTTTGTAATAGTTTTTTTTATTAGTTATTTTTTCTATAAAACAAAAGCAGGACTTATTTTACGAGCTGTAGGGGAATCCCATAATTCTGCTCATGCTTTAGGATATGGTGTTCTTAAAATTAGATTTTGTTCAATTATTTTTGGAGGAGCTATGTGTGCTCTTGCCGGTTCTTATATGTCAATTTGTTACGCGCCAATGTGGCAAGAAAATATGACTGCAGGAAGAGGTTGGATAGCTCTAGCTTTAGTAGTTTTTGCCACTTGGAAACCTGGGAGAATTTTAATAGGAGCCTATATCTTTGGAGGAGTATCAATATTACAAATGAATTTTCAAGCATGGGGTTTAAGCCTCCCAGGTCAATTTTTTAATATGGCTCCATATTTAGCTACATTGATAGTATTAGTATTAATTTCTAGTAATAAATTGAGAGTCAAACTTAGTGCTCCTGCTGCTTTAACCATACCCTTCTTTAAGGGCAGATAAGATATCCACCATATTAGTAATATTTATTTATAGAATCGTTGAGTCAAATATAGAAAGGGTATTGAATACGAATTATTTTTAACAGGTGAGGTTAAAGTGATTAAATTATATAAAATATTATTATTATCTCTTACTTTTTTTGTTTTTTCATTAGGATCAGCCTATGCGGATCCAAAAAAAGTAGGTTTTATCTATATCGGTCCTCCTGGTGATCATGGATGGACTTATATGCACGACGTTGGTCGTAAACATATGCAAAGTCAATTAGGTGATGCTGTAACATCAACTTATATTGAAAATGTACCTGAAAACGCAGATGCCGTGAGAGCTATTAGAAAGTTAGCTTCTTCAGGCCATGATTTAATTTTTACTACTTCTTTCAACTATATGGATCAAACTCTTGAAGTTGCTAAAGAATTTCCAAATATAAAATTTGAACATGCTACTGGATATAAAAGAGCTGACAATGTCTCAACATATTCTGCTAGATTTTATGAAGGTAGAACAATATCTGGTCATATTGCAGGTCATATGACTAAAACCAATACAATAGGTTATATTGCATCTTTTCCTATCCCAGAAGTTGTAAGAGGAATAAATGCTTTTTATTTAGCAGCTTCTAAAGTTAATCCAGATATTAAAATTAAAATTATCTGGGCTTTTACTTGGTATGATCCAGGAAAAGAAGCCGATGCAGCTAATACACTCATTAACCAAGGAGCTGATATATTAGTTCAGCATACAGATACTTTTGCACCATGTCAGGCTGCAGAAAAAGCTGGAGTATTGGCTTTTGGACAAGCGTCTAATCAGGAAGAATTTTGTCCTAATGCACATTTAACTGCTATTGAAGATATTTGGGGGCCATACTATGCAGCAAGAGCTCAAGCTGTTGTAGATGGAACTTGGTCTTCTGAAGATACATGGGATGGAATGGATAAGGGTATGGTTGTTATGTCTCCATATAACACAAAACTTATGCCAGCCAGCTTAATTCAAGAAGCAATTAATATGGAAGTAGCAATAAAAGATGGTAAATTACATTCTTTTGAAGGTCCAATTTATAATCAAGCAGGAGAACTGATGGTAGCTGAAGGTGAAGTTGCTGATGATGGTATGCTTGCTGGAATGAATTGGTATGTTCAAGGAATAGACGGAGAATTACCTCAATAAATTAATTTATAAAACCCTCCAAGTTATCTTGGGGGGTTTACAGGAATTTAATATTATGTCTGATTTATTTGTTTCTTGGGAAGAGTATCATCAAAAAACTGAAGATCTTGCAATTAAAGTTCATGATGATGGTTGGGAATTTAATCAAGTAGTATGCATAGCAAAAGGCGGAATGAGAGTTGGTGATGTATTTGCAAGAATTTTTAATGTACCTTTGGCCATTTTATCAGTTGAATCTTATAAAGGTGAAGGAGTTAAAAACAGAAGAGGGGCTATTACTTTTTCAAGAGATCTGGCAAAAACTAGTCCAAATATAGGATCAAAAGTTCTTCTTGTTGATGATTTATCAGACTCAGGAATAACTCTAAAAAAAAGTATTGATTGGCTCCAACATTTCTATGGTTTTTATTTAGATGAGCCTATCAGAACAGCTGTTTTATACCATAAAGCTGTTTCTTCTTTTGTGCCCGATTATTATATCGATTATCTAGAGGACTCACCATGGATCCATATGCCTTTTGAAAAATATGAAGAAATTTCAATTGAAGAGTTAAAAAAAACTAAAAAATAGTACTTATTTCATTTAATTTTTTTTTATTTTTTGCAAATGTAGGAATTTTACAATCTTTATCTGGATATCCTACCACTAGTAATACAAAAGGTTTTTCATTATTTGGTCTACTAAGGATTTTATTTAAAAAATTCATAGGGCTAGGTGTATGCGTTAACATGCATAATCCTGACATATGCAAACAAGTAATAAGAATGCCTGTAGCTATCCCTACCGACTCTCTTACATAGTAATTTTTAATTTTTTTCTGTTTTTGAAAAGAATATTTTTTTTCAAATATAGCAATCAATATAGGTGCATTCTCAATAAACAGTTTATCTTCATCCGTTCCTAAAGGTTCTAATGCTTTTAACCATTCCTTTGGTGCTTTTTTATTATAAAATTCTTTT
>CACJSL010000043.1 GCA_902596065.1 uncultured Alphaproteobacteria bacterium
TTTTTAAAATATTTATATTTGGATTTTTTTTTCCTTGGGCCAAAATAATTAATTTCCATAGATAAAGATTCTGCTTTTTTTGCAAATTCTTTGCCTATTTTGCCTAAACCAACAATACCTATTTTTTTGTTAAAAACACTGTCAGTTAATTTCATTGGTCCATTCTTTTGCCATAGGTTAGATTTTATATAACTTTGTCCATTTACTATATTTCTAGAAATAGAAAGTAATAAGGTTAAAGCAAGATCAGCAACATCCCTTGTTAAAACTCCGGGGGTATTGGAAACAGTAATTTTTCTTTTTTTACACTCTACTAAATCAACATTATCGTAACCAACGGCGAAAAGAGAAATAATTTTAATATTTTTAAGATTTTTCATCAATAAAGGAGTGATTTTAAATAAACCACTTGCAACAAGAGCATCGTACTTAGAAAAATTAATTTTTTTTCCTTTAATGTTCCACAAAGTATCAATTTTGAAATGTTTTGAATATATTTGAGTATAATCTCTTATAAGATCATCAGCTATTAAAATATTTTTTTTCATAACTTTGCAATTTTGCTATCCAATTTTCATTTTTTAAAATTTCTTTATTTACTATATTTTTAGGAATTTTTCCTTCCATAACATCCTTAGCAGCATCAATATCATCTTTTCCACATTGATAAAACATTTGGTCAGTCCAGCATAAAGAGTGAGGCGCTAATATTGTATTATCTAGCTTTAAGATTTTATCATCCATTTCAAGAGGCTCTGTTTCAAAAACATCAAGTCCCGCTCCAGCAATTTTGTTTTCACTTAAAATATTATATAAAGCATTTTGATCAACAACAGGACCTCTTGATGTATTAATCAAATATGAAGATTTTTTCATAAGAGATAATCTCTCTTCATTTACTATATGCCTTGTTTCATCTGTTAGTGCACAATTTATTGAAAGTATATCTGCGTTTTTAAATACTTCATTTATTTCACAAACTTTAACACCTAAATCTTCTAATTTTTTTTTATCTGCATATGGATCATAGGCAATAAAATTCATATCAAACACTTTGGCTAATTTAACTATTTCAGCTCCTATATTTCCAAACCCAATAAATCCAAGAGTTTTATCAACTATTCCTTTTCCCATATATTCAGATCTAGAGTCCCATTCACCATTCCTAGTAATTTTATCTTTTATGAACATATTGCCAGTCAAAGATAATATAAAAGCCATAACTGAAACAGCAACAGGCCTTCTAATACCATCAGGAGTTATAACCAAAGCTATAGAATTATCATTACAAGCATCTAAATCAACACTGTCATACCCCACTCCAAATCTGGAAATAACTGATAATTTTTTATCTTTAGGTACTGAATTTTTTGTAAATCGATGTCCTAAAAGAATCAATGCATCATAGCCTTCAAGTTCTTCAGACTTAATTTCTGGGCTAGTATCAATAATTTTCCATTCAATATTTTTATGATTTAATAAGTTTAAATCAATATCAGGATAAGCAAAAGTTCCATCATCTTTTAAAAAATCACCACTTAAAGCTACTTTAAACATATAAGATTATTTAACTGCACCTAAAGTCATGCCTCTTACAAGATATTTTTGAGCAACTAGTGCTAAGAAAAAAACAGGTAAGCAAGACATAGCTGACATTGCAGTCATTATTGGCCAATGAATTCCAAATTGAGTTCTAGTTCCAGCTATTACAACTGGTAAAGTAATTGCTTCTTTACGACTTAGAACCAAAGCAAAAACAAATTCATTCCAAGAAAATATAAAACAGAAAAGAGCGGTAACAGCAATACCTGGAGCAGCTAAAGGCAAGGCTATTCTCCAAAGTACTTGCCATTTACTACAACCATCTACTCTTGCTGCTTCTTCTATTTCTAGAGGAAGATCAATAAAAAAACCTCTCATCATCCATATTGCAAAAGGTAACGTGACTAATAAATGAGTAATAATAATAGCTAAATGAGTATCAATTAACTTTAATTTAAACATTAAGATAAATAAAGGCACAATAGCAGCTACCGGTGGCATCATTCTAATTGATAAAACCCAAAAAGGTAAGTGAAAGCCTCCAATTTTGTAACGTGCAAAACTATAACCTGCCATACATCCAAGAACAGTAGCAATGATCGTTGTACAAGTAGTTATAATTAAACTATTTTTAAAAGCCTCTCCTCCAAGCCAATAAAAAGCTTCAATATAATATTTAATTGTGAATTCAGGTGGTATAAAAAGTGGAGGATAATACATTACCTCTAATTGAGGCTTCATAGTAGTTATAAACATCCAATAAATTGGAAATAGAAAAAAAAGAACAGCTATAAAAATAATAAAATACTTTATATAAGAAGTTAAACTCTTGCTCATTTATTTTTCTTCCTTGTGTAAAACTTTTGCCATTCCAGTTGCCAGAATAACTGTGACTATTAAAAGTATTATCGACATTGCTGCAGCATAGCCTACTTTAAAATATTTAAATCCATTTAAATACGACCAAAAAGTAACAAGTGTGGTGGATGTACCAGGTCCTCCTTGAGTTAATATATAGACCTTATCAAGTTCTCGTAAACTATCTAACATTCGGATTAACACAACAACAGCTATAACTCGAGTTATCAAAGGTAAAATAATATATCTCACTTTTTGCCATAAGTTTGCACCATCTAAATCAGCTGCTTCAAATAATTCTGAAGATATAGATAGAATGCCAGTTAGCAAAACTAATGTAACAAATGGGGTCCACTGCCATACATCAGCAATCACTAAAGATAGTAAAGATGTTGAGGCACTGGCTGTCCAAGAATAAGGACCTAAACCTACAAAACCTAATAAATAATTTAATGGTCCCCATTCTGTTAAATATAATAATCGAAATACATAACCTACAACAACTGGCGCAACCATCATAGGTAAAAGAATTAATGGTAAATAAAAAGCTTTTGCACTTCTACCTCTAAATTCATCATAAAATAAAATAGCTAATCCTAAACCGAAAATGAATTGTAAACCAATTGAGCTTATCATAAATATTGCCGTATTTTTCATGGCAAGCCAAAACATACCATCTTTCAAAATTTCTATATAATTTTCAAAACCAATAAAATACGCCCGATTAGGTCTTGGAAGATAATAATTAAAGAAACTGATATAAAAAGTGTAAATCATCGGAAAAATAGAAACAACAAATAATATAATAATAGATGGGGCTAATAGGCCTAAACCAAATATATTTTTTCTAATCCAATTCATAAAAGCTAATTATTAAACTATTTAAGAGTTTATAAAAGCACCAACTTTGTAGTTGGTGCTTTTAAATAAATTGACTTACTAATAACCCATCGCTTTAGCGTACATTTCTTTTTGCTTATCAGCTCCAAGACTCTTAGTAATTTTTTTCCAATTTTCTGCTGCTTGGTCTAATGCTTCTTGAGCACTAATTTCACCAGCAAGAGCTTTTTGTACTTGAATATCTAAACTATCATAATATTCAAAGCCCCCAGGAATTCTTAATTCACCAACTATATCTCCAATTGCTGAATCAAAAGCATCTAAATACTCTTGAGGAGCAATCATTTTTACAACTGCTGAATCAAAATGAGATTGTCTGAATAAATCAGTTCCACCACCTGGATACAGTGCTACATGAGTACTAACATCTGGTCCTAAAATATAATCAAGAACCATATATGCAGCTTCTGGATTTGCAGAATCTGCAGTAACACCTGCTACCCAGCCTCCGCAAGTCATATTAGCTTTTGAAGGAACATCTGCAAAACCCATTGCTGAACCAGTGTTTGCTGTGAATGCAGCAGTCATTAGACCTTCATCTGGCCAGTGAATCAAAGATGCACATTTTCCAGTCATAAAGCAAGTATGAGCCTCACTCCATTCCCATTGCAACATCCCTGGAACACCATTAGCAACAGTATCAACATAATTTTGAAGTGCTTTTACTCCTTCAGGAGTGTTAATTAATGGCTCCATTGTATCTGGATCAAAATAATTAGGTGTAATACCCGCTTCTTTTTGATAAGCAAATAATCTCATCAAGTAAGGATATTGACCTCTACCTCTTTTGATGATTGGATCACTATAACCAGCTTGATCTATTGTACCATCTCCATCCGTATCTCTTTGGAAATGCTTTTGAATATCAAGAACTTGATCATAATTTGCAGGCGGCGCTAAATCGTATCCATAAGTAGATTTAAAGTCAGCCATTTCTTTTGGATCTTCAAACATATTTTTATTATAGTAGAAAATCATGACGTCACCGTCCATCGTCAAAGAAACTCTTTGACCTCCATAGGTGTTTTCCCATTCTCTAAATCCTTCATGAATATCCATCCAACCCGGATCCCATCTATCCATGTAATCATCTAATGGTCTCATGAAATCAATATAATCTCCAACCCATCCTGGATTGTATTGAACTATATCATAAGCTCCAGTTCCCATTGACAATTCCAAAATTGATTTGTCATACAATTCGTTAACTGGAATACCAACTAACTCTAAATTGATACCATATAATTCTTTAATTCTTTTAACATGAGGTCCCCAAGCATTAACAAATGGACCAGAATGAAGTGCTGCTGTTACAGTAACACCATCAAAAGTTGGTCTTGGCTCAGGTTTTGCGTTAGCTATACCAGCAAAACAGAAAACAGTTAAAAGAAAAGTAATCAATAATTTTTTCATAGTTTCCTCCTAAAAATAAATTT
>CACJSL010000044.1 GCA_902596065.1 uncultured Alphaproteobacteria bacterium
ATTAATATTTTGACAGCTAAAAAAAATGACTTATCTGCAACTCTTTCGCTTCATGAAAATATTGATGGAATTTGGTATTTTGGAAATGAACATTCACAAAAAAGTATTGTTAAGAAGAATTCTATTTCAAATCTTAAAAGATTTTGGTGTCCAGATGAAAAAAATATTGATTGGTTTTCTAATAATAATCAATTTCTTAATGAATTTTTATATCAAAGTACTCAAATTAAAAACATTTGGATTCCTTATGGAGAATAATATGCTATATTGCTCATATGTTAATTAACGTAAATCCTTTATTAAGCCCTGATATTTTGGCAACTCTTCGATCAATGGGTCATGGAGATAGATTTGTTTTAAGTGATGCAAATTTTCCCTCATTCTCACATACAGATAATCTTTTAAGAATGGATGGATTAAATATTCCTCAAGCAGCTGAAGCACTTTTATCTGTTTTCCCTTTAGATAGCTTTATAGCAGAGCCTGTAAATAGAATGGAAATTGATGGAAAACCTGATGAAATAAATGATGTTCATCAAGATTTAATTGATACTGTGCACAAAGTATCTGGTCCAAATTGGAAAATAGGTTCTATTGAACGTCAACAATTTTATTTAGAGGCTAAAGAAACTTTTGCCGTTATTACTACAAGTGACACCAGACCTTATGGTTGTTTTATATTTACAAAAGGCGTACTTAAGCCTGATGGCAGTGTTTGGATGATCTAAAAAAATTTTTTTAGCAGAAGCATTATAATTATGAGTAAAAAATTTAAAGATCTATTCAATACAAGTAAACCAATAATTGCAATGGTGCATCTTCCTGCTTTACCAGGATCTCCTTTATATGATTCTAAATTAGGTTTAGATCATATTATTCAAGTGGCCGAAAAAGATTTAATCTCTCTTCAAGATGCAGGTGTGGATGCTATTATGTTTGGTAATGAAAATGATAGACCCTATGAATTTAATGTTAATCAAGCTTCGTCATCTACTATGGCCTATGTAATTGGAAATTTAAAAAATAAAATTAAGATTCCTTTTGGAGTAAATATCTTGTGGGATCCAATGAGCACTATTGCCGTAGCTGCTTCAACAGGAGCTCAATTTGTTAGAGAGATATTTACTGGAACATATGCTTCAGATATGGGATTTTGGAATCCTGATGCTGGAAAAGCAATGCGATATAGAAATAGTTTAAATAGAGAAGATTTACTTATGTTTTATAATATCAGTGCTGAATTTGCCTTTTCACTTGATAAGCGTTCAGTTGCTGACAGATCTAAAAGTGTTGTATTTTCTTCTATTCCTGATGCAATCTTGGTTTCAGGACAGATTACTGGTGAGTCTGCAAAATTAAGTGATTTATATGCAGTAAAAAAAATTATTCCCAAAACACCTGTGCTTGCAAATACTGGGGTGAATTTGAAAAATGTTGAAGAAACTTTAGGTATTGCTGATGGAGTTATTATAGGTTCATCTTTAAAAGTTAATGGAGATACTTGGAATCAAGTTGATCCAAATAGAGCTAAAGATTTTATGAATAAAGTAAAATCAATTCGATAAAGATGAACGTTGATCAAATTAAAAAATATTTACATGATCTATGTTTGATTTCAGGGTTATCTGGCTATGAGGATGAGGTAAGAAAATATTTATCTTCACAATTAGATACCAATAAATTGAAAAACACTACTGATATTCTTGGTAATTTGATTTGTACTTTGCCAGGCAATGATAATTTACCTTCTATAATGTTATTTGCACATATGGATCAACTAGGTTTTGTTATCAAAAAAATTGAAGATAATGGATTTATAAGAATTGAGAGATTGGGAGGCGTTCCTGAAAAAGCTCTAACATCACAAGAAATGGTTATTGTTAATAATAAAGGACAATATATTAATGCTGTTATTGGAAATAAATCACATCATGCAACAACTATTGATGAAAAATATAAAGTTTCTTTAGTAAAAGATTTATTTTTAGATGCAGGATTTTCTAATAAAAAGGAGGTTCTAGAAAATGGTATTAATATTGGATCACCTATAACCTATTTACCCTCATTTAATGACATAGGATCTAATTGTGTTGCTGGCACAGCAGTTGATGATAGGGCAGGGTGTGCAGTAGTTTTAAATATAGCTAAAAAATTATTAGATGAAAAAAATAGACCTACGGTTCATATAGTTTTTTCAGTTCAAGAAGAATTTAATTTAAGAGGCGTTCTTCCTGTAGCTCAAAATTTAAAGCCCGATATTGCTATTCAAATTGATCTTATGCTTTCAAGCGATACACCTGATATGATAAATCAAGGAGATATATTTTTAGGGAAAGGTCCTTGTATGAGTTTATACTCCTTTCATGGCAGAGGAACTTTAAATGGACTTATACCGCATCCATCTTTAGTGAATTTATTTGATGAAAATGCTAAAAAAAACAATATTAATTTACAACGAAGTGCTACGTCAGGAATTTTAACAGATTCTTCTTATGTTCAATTGGTTGATAAAGGAATTGCGTGTATAGATTTAGGATTTCCAATGCGTTATTCCCATTCTTCTAAAGAGGTTTGTGATTTAAGAGATTTATTCAATTTAGAAAATCTACTTTTTCATTCAATTACTAGTATTGATGAAAATTTTTCTTTAAAAAGAAATTAGTAATGACTGAAAAATATTATTTAGGAATAGACATAGGAACTTATGAGACAAAAGGAGTTCTGGTAAATGTAAAAGGAGAAGTAATAGCTCAATCAGCAAAAAAACATGAAATGATAATTCCTCAAAGCGGATGGGCTGAACATAGACCGAATGAAGACTGGTGGGGTGATTTTACTTTTGTATCTAATGAATTAATTAACAACTCTGGATGTAATCCCAAAGATATTAAAGCGGTCTCAGCAAGTACCATTGGTCCTTGCATGTTACCAGTTGATAAAGACGGCGAACCATTAATGAATGCGGTATTATATGGAGTAGATACCAGAGCTTATAAAGAAATTGATTATTTAAATAATAATATTGGAGAAGAAAAGATTTTTAAATTCAATGGCAATGCACTTACTTCTCAACAAGTAGGCCCTAAGATCTTGTGGCTAAAAAACAATCGTCCAGAAATTTTTAATAAAACTTTTAAAATCGTTAATGGCACAGCCTTTATCAATTCTAAATTAACTGGGAATTATACAACTGATCATTTTTCAGCTGCTTTTGTTAGTCCATTTTATGATATTAATAAACAAGATTGGAGCAATGAACTTGTTAAAGATTTAATTGATTTAGAACAGTTACCAAAACTTGTTTGGACTGATGAAGTGATTGGAGAAGTTTCGGCTAAAGCGTCTAAAGAGACTGGCTTGGCTGAAGGCACAATAGTTAGCTCAGGTACAATTGATGCTGCAGCTGAAGCTTTGAGTGTTGGCGTTACAGGATCAGGTGATATGATGATGATGTATGGTTCCACAATGTTTTTCATATCTATTACTGACTCAATTTTATCAGACTCAAGATTATGGTATGCCCCATGGCTTTTTAAAGGAGAACATAGCTTAATGGGAGGTCTAGCAACAAGTGGAACTTTGACTCATTGGTTTAAAAATAATTTTGCAAAAGATTTACAAGGTGATGATATATTCATTAAGCTTGCAAAGGAAGCTGAACAATCTCCTCCAGGAGCAAAAGGAATAATATTTCTTCCATATTTTTCAGGAGAAAGAACTCCTATTCATGATACTCATGCGAAAGGAAGTTTTTTTGGATTGGATTTAACTCATAATCGCTCTGATATGTATAGATCTATATTTGAAGGTATTGCTTATGGAACAAAACATGTTTTTGATACTTTTAAAGAATTAAATTATGTTCCAAGTAAGCTTTATAGTGTTGGAGGAGGAACAAAAAATAAAATTTGGTCTCAAACCACATCAGATATTATTGGTTTAAATCAAATTTTACGCAAAACTACTCTAGGTGCCTCATACGGAGATGCTTTTTTGGCTGCTCATGCTTGTGGAGATTTAAAAAAAGATGACATCAATAATTGGAATGCTGTAGATTATGAAATTGAAGCCAAAACTAATGATCAAGATATTTATTCTAAAGGGTATAAAAATTTTAGAAAATTGTATGAAAGTACAAAAGATTTAATGAAAGAGATGGACGATTAAATTATTGTTTTACTGCTCCAGCTGCCATTCCTTTTACAATATATCTCTCTAAAAAAATTGCCACTATAATTAATGGAAGACACAAAGCAGCTGAAATAGCTGCCATGTTCCACCACTTTATACTTTGTGAGGAAATTTGCGATGCCACCATAACAGGCATTGTTTTAGCATCAGTGCTAGTAATTAATGCTGCTAAAAAATATTCATTCCAACATAAAATTAAACATAATATAAAAGCACTAGCTATTCCTGGTAAAACAATAGGTAAAACAATTTTAAAAAAACTAACCCAAACACTTGCACCATCCACTAATGCTGC
>CACJSL010000045.1 GCA_902596065.1 uncultured Alphaproteobacteria bacterium
AATTTTTTTCATTGAAAACAATAAAGCCAGTATCAACTAATATTTTTTTCTTCTGCTCAAAAATGGAGACAGTTCTTGTATGCCCACCTAAAGTATTATTTTTTTCAAATAATGATACATCATATTGTTTTGATAAAAAAAAGGCAGCACTTAAACCAGATATTCCTGATCCTATAACTGCCAACCTTTTTTTTCCCATAAATTTTATTTAGGTAAAGTAAGATAAAAATAAAGATTTAAATTATCTTTATTTAGAATGAGGGGGCATTTTCTTTTCTACAAACCAAACATGTTTCTTTAAAACAGGATCATACTTCTTGACACGCAATTTTTCTGCCACTTTTAGGCCTTTTGTTGGTTTTCGTACAATATATTTAGTCCCTGTTTCAGGTTTTTCCTCAGGTAATAGTTGTTTTAATGCGAAAGATTTCTTAGCCATAAAGAGCGTATATATTAATATTTATTTAAATAAAGGATTTTTAATATAAATCACTCGGTGTATATTTAAGATAAGGGTTATATAATCCCTTAGATTTTGAAATTTGAATTTGTTTATTTCTTTCATTTAACGCTTTTTTCTTTTTAGCAGATATCTTTCCAAAACAATCGGGACAAGAAATACCCTTAACGTATTTTTGAGAACTTTTATCTTTTTTGCTTATTGGGTTTCTACAAGCATGACACAGTTCATAAGTTCCTTGTTTTAATTTATGAATTACTGTTACTCTATTATCAAATACAAAACATTCTCCAGTCCAGCTCGAATTTTTTTTTGGAATTTTTGATAAATAATCTATCACTCCACCTTTTAGTTGATTAACATCCATAAAGCCTTTTTTTATCATGTAAGATGATGCCTTTTCACATCTAATGCCACCAGTGCAAAATAATGCAATTTTTTTGTTTTTAAAATCTTTTAAATTTTTGTTAATAAATTTTTTAAATTCAGTAAAATTTTTAGTATTAGGATTAATTGAACCTTTAAAAGTTCCAACTTTACATTCAAAATTATTCCTGACATCAATTAAAACAGTCTTGTCATTTTTAATTAAATTATCCCAATCCCATGAGTTAATATGATTACCTGTTGTATTTTGAGGATCAGTTTTATTAGATCTTAATGTTACTATTTCTTTTTTCATTCTTACCTTAAGTCTGAAAAATGGCATGTATTTATAGTAAGAATATTTTGGCTGCAAATTATCAAAACCTTTGTTAATTAAAAAAGACTCCAATAATTTTATTGAATTAGAAGTCCCAGCTACTGTTCCGTTAATACCTTCTTCAGCTAAAATGATAGTCCCACGAATTTTATTAAATTTGCACATATCTTTCAATGAAGCATGAAATTTTATAATATTTGTAACTTTTTTAAATTGATAAAAAGTAATAATAGTAAAAAGTAAATTATTCATTTATTGCGTTCTATATAATAAGTTAATAAAAATAGCCATAATGACTAAAGAAAACATAGATTTAATAAAGGGATATTTAAAAAACTATACTATTGAAACAACTCCAAACGTTTACAAAAAATATATTAGTTTCTCAGGTATAGTAGATAAAAGTCATGCGATTTATATTACCTACCTTCCAGACGAAGATTCTAAAAATGTTATAGAAACTGCAAAAAAATTAATTCTTGAAGGTTACGATGTTATCCCTCACCTTCCATCTAGAACAATGGAAAGTAAGTCCGATTTAGAAAAATATATTGCAAATTTATCAGAAGAAAGTGGATGTAAAAAAATATTAGTAATTGGCGGTGGTGGAAAACAAAATGGAAATATCTCTAGTAGCTTAGATGTTTTACAAACAGAATATTTAGATAAGTATAATTTTAATGAAGTTGGAGTAGCTGGACATCCAGAAGGTAGTCCTGATATAAGTGAAGAAGAATTAGAAAAAGCCATTATAGAAAAAAATAAATTTTCAGTTAATGCTGATTTTAAAATGTATTTAGCAACTCAATTTTTCTTTGAAGCTGACACTTTAATAAAATGGGAAAAAAAACTTAAATCTATTGGAAATTCGCTAGACATTCACGCTGGTATACCAGGCCCAGCTTCTCTTAAAACTTTAATAACCTATGCTAAATCTTGTGGTATTGGAAATTCTATTCGTTTTTTATCAAAACAAGCTCTTAATATTAAAAAGTTAGCTTCTCCTAAAACACCTGATAAATTAATCTATGATTTAGCAGAGTATAATCATACTAATAAAAATACTTGTTTAAAAAAGTTGCATTTCTATCCTTTTGGAGGAATTAAAAAAACATCTGAATGGCTTGATTCATTAAAAAAATCTGAATTTATCTATAATTCAAACAACGAATTTGAAATAATTGATAATTAATTAACATATTTTATGTTTTTTTATTTCTTATATTGAAATAACAATTTATAAAACTCAGGATTTCAAATATAAAAAAAATTTTAAAATTAAATAATGTCAGACATAGAAATTGCACGTAAAGCTAAAAAACAACATATAAAAGATGTTGCTAGTAAATTAGATTTAAAAGAAACCGACCTTCGTCCGTATGGTCATCATATAGCTAAAATAGATATGGATGCTATTAATCAGCTTCCACAAAAAAATTCAAAATTAATTTTAGTAACTGCAATTTCACCTACTCCCGCAGGTGAAGGCAAAACTACAACTTCTGTTGGTTTACATGATGGTTTATGTAAAATTGGAAAAAAAAGCATAGTATGTTTAAGAGAGCCAAGTCTTGGTCCAAGTTTTGGAATGAAAGGTGGCGCTGCTGGTGGGGGGTATGCTCAGGTCATTCCTATGGAACATATTAATCTTCATTTTACGGGAGACTTTCATGCCATTACATCTGCTAATAATTTGTTAGCCTCTTTGATTGATAATCATATTTATTGGGGTAATAAATTAGAAATTGATACTAGAAGAGTAGTTTGGAAAAGGTGTGTTGATTTAAATGATAGAGCTTTAAGAGAGATAACAGTTAATCTTGGGGGTGTATCTAATGGTTTCCCAAGAACTGATGGATTTAATATTACTGTTGCTTCTGAAGTCATGGCTATATTCTGTTTAGCAAATGATCTTAAAGATTTAGAGAGAAGATTAGGAAACATTACAGTTGCCTACACACGAAATAAAAAACCAATTTTTGCCAAAGATTTAAAAGCTGAGGGACCAATGACTGTATTGTTAAAACAAGCTTTGATGCCAAATTTAGTCCAAACACTAGAAAATAATCCAGCTATAATTCATGGTGGTCCATTTGCAAATATTGCTCATGGATGCAATAGTGTTATAGCTACCAAAACAAGTCTCAAAATTGCAGATTATGTTGTTACTGAAGCTGGTTTTGGAGCTGATCTAGGAGCTGAAAAGTTTCTTGATATTAAATGTAGAAAAGCAGATTTAAAACCTGATGGTGTAGTTCTTGTTGCAACTATTAGAGCTTTAAAGATGCATGGAGGTGTTGAAAAAAATGATTTAGGAAAAGAGAATATTGAAGCTGTCAAATCTGGAATTTCTAATCTGAAAAGACATGTTGAAAATATAAAAAAATATGGCTTACCGGTTATTGTAGCAATAAATCATTTTGTAGCAGATACTGAAAATGAAATGAGAATACTACAGGAAGAATGTGAAAAAATAGGTGTTGAAGCTGTTCCTTGTAAACATTGGTCTGATGGTGGAAAAGGCACTATTGATTTAGCTAAAAAAGTTGTTGATCTAGTTGATCAAAAAAATTCTTTCAAATTTTTGTATGAAGATAAAATAAGTTTATTAGATAAAATACAAAAAATTGTCAAAGAAATTTATGGTGCTGATGAAGTTATAGCTGACAATAAAATAAGATCACAACTAAAACAATTTGAAGAAAATGGTTATGGTGATTTTCCAATATGTATTGCTAAAACTCAATATAGTTTTTCTACTGACCCAACCCTTAAAGGAGCCCCTTCTGGACATAGTGTCCCAATAAGAGAGCTAAGGCTTTCAAGCGGGGCTGAGTTTATTGTTGTAATTTGTGGAGAAATAATGACCATGCCAGGTTTGCCAAGTATACCCGCGGCAGATTCAATAAAACTCAATGACAAAGGAGAAATTGAAGGTCTTTTCTAAAACTAATATATATTTTTTAAATCAATAAATAATGCATACTAAACCAAAAAAATATTCAGTTTTCTCTTTAGTTAAAAACGCTATTTCATATCATGAAAACTGGCAAACTGCCTGGAGATCTCCAGAACCAAACAAAGAATATGATGCTATAATTGTTGGGGGTGGTGGACATGGCCTTACTACAGCTTATTATCTTGCTAAAAATCATGGAT
>CACJSL010000046.1 GCA_902596065.1 uncultured Alphaproteobacteria bacterium
AAATGTTACCTATTATTCTAAAAACACCAAACTTTGGAAAACACTTAATAAAACTGAATTTATAAAATTTATTAATTTTGTTTCATTTGAAAAAAGGAAATCCAATAAATCTCTTGAAGATTCCATATTATTTTGTCTTCCTCCAAGTATGGGTCTTGGGGATTTAATTGAATATGCTCAATTTATTGAGAGATTAGATAATTCAAAAAAATATAACAAAATTGGTGTTGCCTTTATTGGAAAATATTCATTTATTTTAAAAAAATATTTTAAAATCAAATATATTTTTTCTGATGTGATTAGCAAAGAAAATTATTATAACTTTAATAATCAATTTCATGTTACCCTGGAAATAGAAGATCTTAAATTTCAAAAATATAATAGGAAAGATATTAATAAATGCTTATCAAAATTTTTTGGGCTAAAAATATTAAATAAAAATTGGAAAAAATTTAAAAAAACTAATTTAAATAAAATTACTATTTTTCCTATATCTCAATCACCAATTAGATCTCTGCCTCCATTTTTAATTAATGAAATTATTAAAACTTATAAAGGGAAGTTAAAAATTGAAATTGTTTTAGACAATTCAGATATCTCAAATTTTATTGAATCAAAATTGTTAATTAATAATGTAGATATAATTAAGCCAGAAAATTTAGAAATATTAAGCAATACAGTAGCTAAAATTAATTTTGGAATTTTTATGGACTCCGGTCCATTACATTTGGCAAAACTATTAAATAAAACAGGCATACTTATTATTACAAGTGTGGGTCATAAAGAATTATTAAGTCAGTCCGAAAATATTTACCCTATAAAAAATAATTTTCAGTCACATTTTTGTTCCTCGCCCTGTGGACTAACTAATGTATTCAATTTAGATGGAAAAATAGGCTGTTTTCATTCATTAGGGATAAGTAAAAAGAATTTTTTTAAAATTAAGAATTTAAATTCTTTACAAAGAGGTAATATTAAGGATAGCTATGTTGGTTTAATTTCAGAACCAGTTGGGTGTGTTCAAAATATTAACATAAAACAAATAACAAATTTAATAGATAATATTTTATAACTAAATGAGGGGTACACTAGAAACAATTGTTGGAGCGATGTTTGCAGGGAAAACAAGTGAATTACTTAAAAGAATTTTATGGGCTGAACATCAAAAGAAAAAGATATTAGTTATTAAACCAAGTATTGATGATCGTTATTCAGAAAAGTTGATTACAACCCACAATAACTTAAGTCACGATTGTTATTCAATGGTAGACTGGGAATCAACAAACAATAATTTTACTTTTGATAATAAAAATTTTGATATGATTTTTTTAGATGAAATTCAATTTATGAGCCCTAAACCAACTATAGAAAATGTAGAAAAAATTTTAAATTTAGGAATAGATGTTGTTTGTGCAGGCTTAGACCAAGATTCAAGAGGTAAGCCTTGGGAAACCTCGTCTTTTCTTTTAGGTCTTTCTGATAAAATTACAAAGATTTATGGCTTTTGCAATGTTTGTGGGCTCGAGGCCACTAAAACATATCGAAAAATTGAAGGAGGCAGTAGAACTCAAGTTGGTGCAGCTAATATTTACGAGCCCAGATGCTTAAAACATTGGGAGCCAAGATAATATTATTTATTTAATCTATTTTGAATCAAGTCATCTACTACACTTGGATCGGCAAGTGTAGATGTGTCTCCCAATCGATCATGTTCATTAGCAGCAATTTTTCTTAAGATTCTTCTCATTATTTTACCTGATCTAGTTTTGGGCAACCCAGAAGTAAAATGGATTAAATCTGGAGTTGCTATAGGTCCAATTTTTTCTCTAACTACATCTTTTAATTTTTTTGTTAATTTAGAATCAGGAACTAAGCCCACATTTAAAGAAACATAGCAATATAATCCATTACCTTTTATTTCATGCGGATAGCCAACTACTGCTGCCTCAGCAACATCTGGATGTGAGACAAATGCACTTTCAATTTCAGCAGTCCCCAAGTTATGACCAGAAACTATTATTACATCATCTACCCTTCCTGTAATCCAATAATAACCATCCTTGTCTCTTTTGCATCCATCACCAGTAAAATATTTTCCTTCAAATTGTGAAAAATAAGTATTAACAAATCTTGAATGATCTCCATAAACAGTTCTCATTTGACCAGGCCACGATATTGACAAACATAGCATTCCCTCACATTCTCCTTTTAGTTCTTTCCCATTTTTATCAACTATAGAAGGGACTATGCCATAAAAAGGCTTGGTTGCTGAACCAGGTTTTAATTCTATTGCCCCTGTTTGTGGAGCTATTAAAATACCCCCTGTTTCTGTTTGCCACCAAGTGTCAACTATAGGACATTTACTATCACCAGGTACCTCAAAATACCACTTCCAAGCTTCAGGATTAATTGGTTCACCAACCGTTCCTAAAAGTTTCAATGAATTTCTTTTTGTTTTTTTTACAGGATTGTCGCCTTCTCTCATAAGGGCGCGGATAGCAGTAGGAGCAGTATAAAAAATATTTACTTTATGTTTATCTACCACTTCCCAAAATCTTGAAAAAGTAGGATAATTTGGAACACCTTCAAACATTACAGTGGTTGCACCATTTGCTAGAGGTCCATATATAATATAGCTGTGACCAGTAATCCATCCAATATCTGCAGTACACCAATAAATATCATTTTCTTTATAATTAAAAATATATTCATGAGTCATAGAAGCATAAACTAGATATCCTCCAGAAGTATGTAAAACCCCTTTTGGTTTTCCTGTTGAACCCGAAGTATAAAGAATGAACAAAGGGTCTTCAGCGTTCATTTCCTCAGGTTCACAAAAATCTTCGATTTTAGAAATTAAATCATTTAAATAGATGTCTCTATTTTTTTCTAGATTTATTTTATTTCCTGTTCTTTTGACTACAATACATTTTTTAACATTTGGACAAACTTGCAAAGCCTTATCCATTATATTTTTTAGTGGAATTGTTTTACCACCTCTTACTCCTTCATCTGCAGTTACAACATATTCAGATTTGCAGTCAATTATTCTTCCAGAAATAGATTCAGATGAAAAACCTCCAAAAATTATAGAATGTATAGCCCCTATTCTTGAACATGCTAACATTGTATACGCCAGCTCTGGAATCATAGTTAAATAAATTGTAACCCTATCTCCCTTTTTGACCCCTGCTTTTTTTAGACCATTTGCTATTTTACAAACATTAGCTAATAATTCTTCGTAGGAAATTTTTTTAACTTCATCTGGATTATCTCCTTCCCAAATTATTGCTATTTTTTTTGGATTTTTTTTTGCGTGTCTATCTATGCAATTTGTAGATACGTTAAGTGTACCATCATAATACCATTTGATAGAAACATCTTTTTTGCTGTAAACGATATCTTTTATTTTTGTATATTTTTTTATCCAATCAATTCTTTTTCCATTCTTATCCCAAAACTTACTATTATTATTTATAGATTCTTCATAAAGCTCTTTATATTTAGAGCTATTAACCAATGCATCATTTTTCCAATCATCTTTAATTTTCATAACAAATTATAGTTTAGAATTTATATATATAAATATCAATTTAATTATTTAATGTTTCTATAAATGCAAATATTTTTTTAATGTTTTTAATAAAATTAAAATTATTCATTTTCACTCATTTTTATTATAATTTCCCATGATTTTTTATCAATAGGCATCACAGATAATCTGCTTTGTTTAATTAAAGCTAAATGAGAAAGCTTTGTTACATTTTTAATTTTTTCTAGCGATACAGGATATTTTAAAGTTTTATATTTTGCTACATCAACAACTACAAATTTTTTTGATTTGTCAGTAGGATCTGGATAGTGTTCTTTAACCACCTTAACAATTCCAACAATTTGTTTTTCGTTAACTGAATGATAAAAAAAACATAAATCCCCTTTCTTCATTTGCATAAGATTATTTCTTGCTTGATAGTTTCTAACACCGTCCCACATATCTTTTTTTACTTTACTTTGATCTTGCCAAGACCATGTATTAGGTTCAGATTTTAGTAACCAATATTTTTTAATCATTTCTATATACTATAAGTAACCTAGATCATTCATTTCTTTTTTAAAGTGTTTTTCTATTAATTTAATTTGAGATAGTTTTAGTTTTTGTTTCCATTGAAGTTTTGCGCCTG
>CACJSL010000047.1 GCA_902596065.1 uncultured Alphaproteobacteria bacterium
AAAAGAATACAAGCATAAATGCAATAAATCTTTTTATGTATCTCCGTTTATTGAAATGAAGGGAGTTTATAAATTTACCAATTCAATTTCTGATGAAAAATTATCTATTATTATAGATTTATTTAATGAGAAAAATGAAAAAATTTTTACAGCTTCACAATTTGGTAATAAAGTTCCATTAAGTTCAATTACATTAATTAAACAGTTAATTTTCAATCCCCTAGTTACCTTTAAAGTAATTTTTGCAATACTATATGAGGCATTAATTATATTTATTAAAGGTGGAAAATATTATAGTAGAGAAAAAAAAATTATTGACTCAATAACTTATGAAGGAAAACTATAAACTTTATGCTAGAAATAAATTTTAACAAATCTTTAAAAAAAATCTCTAATAATTTTTTTAAAAAGATAAAGAAAGGTTCGTTAATTGTCTCTTATCCAGACAATGAAAAAATTTTATATAAAGGAACTCAAAAAGGTTATGAAGCTGAAATAAAACTTTATAATTATAAAGTTTTTTCTAAATTATTGATAAAAGGATCAATAGGTTTTGCTGAATCCTACATGGAAAAAGATTTTACAAGTGAAAATTTATCTAAATTATTATTATTTGCTTATGACAATCAAAGTTTTTTTATAAAAAAAGGTATATTATCTGAAATATTAAATAAATATAGAAAAATTAAACATCGTTTAAATGAGAATACAAAGTCAAGAAGCAAAAAAAATATTAGCTTTCATTATGATTTAGGTAATGAATTTTATAAACTATGGCTAGATCCATCTATGACTTATTCTTCAGGTATTTTTACTAATTCCAATAAAGATTTACATATAGCTCAAAAAAATAAATATAAACAAATTGCAAACAATCTTAATCTAAATGAAAATTCTAATGTACTAGAGATTGGATGTGGATGGGGAGGGTTTTCATCATATATTGCTAAAGAGTATGGATCCACAGTAAATGCAATAACAATTTCTAAAGAGCAATTTGAATTTACTTCAAAAAAAATTTTTAATGAAGGTTTAAATGAAAAAGTAAATGTAGAAATGAGAGACTACAGAGATATTGATAAAAAATATACTAATATAGCCTCAATAGAGATGTTCGAAGCAGTTGGAAAAAAATATTGGAAAGTTTTTTTTAATATTCTTAAAGAATCTCTTAGTGAAGAAGGTTCTGCAGCACTACAAATTATTACAATTAAAGATGAAAAAGCAGAATTTTATCAGAATAATCCTGATTTTATTCAACAATATATTTTTCCTGGAGGAGTGCTTCCTTCAAAGAGACAATTAAAAGATATTAATCTTCAATTAGGATTAAATATCAATGAAATACAAAATTTTAGGAACTCTTATGTTAAAACTTTGAATATTTGGAATAATAAATTTCAAAATTCATGGCCTCAAATAGCTTCTCAAGGATTCAAAGATAGATTCAAAAAAATGTGGGAATACTATTTTTCTTATTGTGAGGTTGGATTTACAGAAGGTACAACAGATGTTTCACACTTTATAATAACTAAATAATTTATAATTATAAAGCTACTGTTTCAGTTTTTTTTCTAGATCTATTCAGAGATTTTTCTAATTCTTCATAAGTACATAGACCTATATCCATTGGACTTTTTGACTCTAATACTGCCTCTCTATAAGTTCCATTTCTTATAGCTTCAACTGTGTTCTTTGTGGAACCAGTTAGTTTCGCTATTTGAGAGCTACTTAACTCATTAGGGTATCTTTTGATGAGCCAAAGAATAGCATAAGGCTTTTCTTGTCTTAAAGAAATAGGTGTATATTTAGTATCTCTTTTTCTAGGTGGTAATTCATCTATTGTTTTTGAAGTTATAAGAACTAAACTTGCTTCAGGATCATTTTCACATCTACTAATTTCTTCTTTAGTTAATTGATTATTATCAATAGGATCATAGCCTTGCATACCATTTGCAACGTCTCCATCAGCAATACCTTGAACTTCTAGTTCATGTAATCCACAAAAGTTTGCAATTTGAAGAAAAGATAATCCAGTATTTTCTATCAGCCATATGGCAGTTGCTTTTGGCATAAGAGGTAAAGTCATAATTAGGTCTATAAATTAAAAAATATTTAATACAAACACAAACCTAAAAAATATATATAAATTTATTAATTATGACTAATTTTATTGAATTTGATGAAAATACCAAAGCTATAAAGTCCATTAGTCTTGAAGATTTTAGCGTTGAAGATTTAGAAGAGTATATTTTGAATTTAGTTAACGAGCAGGAAAGAGCTAAAGAAGAAATAAAAAAAAGGTTAAAAACTAAAGAAGAAGCACAAAAATTTTTTAAATAAAAAATTATTTGCCTATTTTAATATTTTTAAATCTTTTTTCAAATCTAGCTACTTGTCCTTCAGAGTCATTGATGTTTGCTTTACCCCCTGTCCAAGCAGGATGAGTCTTTGGATCAATTTCTAATTTAAGAGTATCTGATGCCTTACCCCAAGTAGAGCGAGTTTTAAATTTTGATCCGTCAGTCATTTCGACTTCTATTTCATGATAATCTGGATGAATATTTTTTTTCATTTCCAATCCTTATAACTAAAAAATATTTAAAGTAAAGTTAGTTTGTTTTGCATTTCTTCATGAATACTTGTATTTGTTGCAAGTATATCTCTAGATCCCGTACTCCATGCCTCACCATTTGGAAGAGATATTTTGCCACCTGCTTCCTTAACTAATATCACTCCAGAACAAACATCCCAAATATTAAGATTTCTTTCCCAAAAACCATCAAGTTTTCCTGAAGCAACTAAAGCTAAATCTAAAGATGCCGTCCCCATCCTTCTTAAACCACAGGAGTTTTTTGAAATTATATCTATTTCATCTAAATAATTTTCATGTGCATTATCAGCATATGGAATTCCAGTACCTATTAAAGAATTGACCATTTGTGTTCTTTTAGAAACTCTTAATCTTTTATTATTGCACCAAGCTCCCTTTCCTTTTGAGGCCCAATAAAATTCATTAAGAATTGGATTCAGTATTATTCCATCAGTAATTTCCTCATTGATAATTCTTCCTATAACAATTGACACAAAAGGAATGCCATGGATAAAATTAGTGGTTCCATCTATTGGGTCAATAACAATAGTTTCTTCATCACCTTTAATTATACCTGTTTCTTCTGTTATATAGGTTGCGTTAGGATAATAATATTTAAGAGTTTCAAGAAGTACTTTTTCAGATTGTAAATCAGCATTAGTAACAAAATCAGATACATTTTTTGATTGTATTTGAAGGTTTTCAATTTCTCCAAAATCACGTTTTAAATACCTACTTGCTTTTTTAGCTGCTTTTTCAAAAATATTTATTACCGGAGGTTGATTTATCATTTTAGGATCTAGACTTTTCTATATAAGAAGAATCTGTTGTACTCACAACTATTACATCTCCAACTTCTATAAAAGGTGGAACAGAAGTTTTAATACCTTTTTCTAAAATTGCTGGTTTATATGAAGAAGCTGCAGTTTGGCCTTTAACTACGGCATCTGCTTCTATCACTTTTAAATTAACATGTTCAGGCAATATTATTGAAACTGGAATTGAGTCATATAACTGTAATAAAACTTCTTGATTTTCTATTAAAAATTTAGATTGATCTTCGTTTATTATATCTTCACCTATTTCTATTTGTTCATAATTTTTTGTATTCATAAAATAAAATTTATTTTCAATAGAATAGAGATATTGATATTTCTTTTCATCTAAAATAACTCTTTCAACATTTTCGGATGAGCGGAATCTTTCATTTGTTTTTGTACCTTCTTTTATTGTTTTCATTTCTACTTGAATATATGCCCCACCTTTTCCAGGTTGAGTGTGTTGAGTTTTTGTTACTCTCCAAAGTTTATTATTAATTTCTAATATATTTCCAATTTTTATTTGATTTCCTTCAATTTTCATCTTTGTCTCTTTTATGAACTGAATCTTATTTGTTTATTATTGTTTCAAAATTATATTTTAGATTTAAGAGGATCTACTACACTAAAATCTGGATTTATTAAAACCTTATTTAATTTAGCTATTT
>CACJSL010000048.1 GCA_902596065.1 uncultured Alphaproteobacteria bacterium
ATCAATTTCATTGCTTCGTACATTTCTCTTTTAATATCATTATTATCTTCTTCAACTACTTTAGAGTCAATTCTTCCTCTGTATTTTAGTTGAAGGTTTTTATTAAATCCAAAAATATCAGGAGTACAAACTGCCCTATAATCTTTTGCAACCTTTTGAGTTGAATCATATAAATAATGAAATTTAAAATCATATTTTAAAGAAAATTCTCTCATTTTTTCATAAGAGTCTTCAGGGTATTGCTTTACATCATTTGACATAATTCCAATTGTTGAAACTCCAATATTATTTAATTGTATAGATTCATAAACAAATCTTTCAATAATTCTTATAACATAGGGACAATGATTACATATAAAAGCTATTAAAGTACCATTTTCTCCAGCCAATTGACTAAGAGAGTAATACTGTTCATCCACAGATATTAAATTAAAATCTGGCGCTTGCCAGTCTAAGTCAGAATTTGAAGCATTTACAGGCATAAAAAAATTGATATATTATATTTAATGCACCTCCTACCATCAGTTAGAAAATTCCACAATTCTAAATTATTTTTTTCGAAAATTGAATTAAGCAAAATTCTTTCTTGCTATTCTTTAGGAGTTTCTAAAGGAAATTGGAAAGATTATGCAATAATTTTTGGTAAACAAGAAGCATCTTTTTATATGTTTAAACACTCTCTAGCTTCACCAGATTGTATTTTGACAAAAATAACAAAAAATAAGAAAAACAGTATTGTTTATAATCTCAAAATACAAAATTCATTAAAAAAAAAATATAATAAGATTGATGACATTTTGGCATTTTTAAAAAGAAGAGAACTTCATATAATTTAATTTTTATATAATAAAAATTAATTATTAATTTTTTTATATTCTAATCTTTTTTTATGAAGTATGGGCTCAGTATATCCTGAAGGCTGCTCTATTCCATCAAAAATTAATTCTTTTGCAGCTTTAAAAGATAAAGAGTCAAAATTTTCTGACATAGATTTATAATTAGGATCATTAGCATTTTGATTATCTACTATTTTTGACATTTTTATCAGAGCATTAACAACTTGTTTTTCAGAAATAATTTCATGTTTGAGCCAATTAGCTAACGCTTGAGAGGAAATTCTACAAGTAGCTCTATCTTCCATTAAACCTATATTATTAATATCTGGAACCTTTGAGCATCCGATACCTTGATCAACCCACCTAACTACATATCCTAGAATTCCTTGAACATTATTTTCTATCTCTGCATTAATTTCATCTTCTGATAGATTCTGTCTGTTAAGCAATGGTAAAGTAATTAGATCATCAATAGTATTTTTTTCTTCTTTCTTCATTATATCATTTTGAACATCTATTATATTTAGATGATGATAGTGAAGAGCATGCAAAGTAGCAGCTGTTGGACTTGGAACCCAAGCACAATTTGCACCAGCTTTTAAATGATTAATCTTTTGATCGATCATTTCTTTCATTAAGTCAGGCATTGCCCACATTCCTTTACCAATCTGAGATTTGCCCTGAAGTCCACACTTTAAACCTATTGTTACATTTCTGCTTTCATAAGCTTTGATCCAACTAGAATTTTTCATTTCCCCTTTAGTAACGAAAGGACCAGCAAACATTGATGTATGTATTTCATCGCCAGTTCTATCTAAAAAACCAGTATTTATAAAAGCTACTCTAGATTTAGCAGCACGTATACACTCTTTTAAGTTTATACTAGTTCTTCTTTCTTCATCCATAATACCAATTTTGATTGTATTTTTTTTAAGGTTTAGTAACTTCTCAGTTTTTTCAAACAATGAAACAGTGAATTCAACTTCTTCAGGACCGTGCATTTTAGGTTTAACAATATAAATAGATTTTTTTAACGAATTAATCATTCCATCTTGCTTTTTAATATCATGAAGAGCAATTAAGCTTGTAATTATAGCATCCATTAATCCTTCACCTATTTCTTGATCATCATTATTTAAGATAGCAGGTGTTGTCATTAAATGTCCTACATTTCTAATTAGCATTAATGATCTAGACTTTAAAAATTTTCTTTCTCCCGATAAAGAAAAATATTCTATATCCTTGTTTAAAGTTCTATTAACTAATTTTTTATTTTTGAGAAATTCAGATTTTAAATCACCTTTCATAAGGCCTAACCAATTTCTATATGACACAATTTTATCATCAGCATCAACTGTAGCTACACTATCTTCACAATCTAAAATAGTTGATATAGCCGATTCAATTAGAATATCAGAAATATTAGCAGAATCATTTTTACCTATTTGATGATTAGGATCTATAAGAACTCTAATATGTAAGTTATTTTTTAATAGAATTAATTCTTTGATTTCATATTGATTTTCATATCTTACACCAATAATTTGATTCTCATTAGTTAAAGTAGTGAAAGAATTTTCAGAATAAAAAAATTTAATTTTTTTATCTTCAATTTTTATCTTAGTTATTTCTTTCCACAATAAGTCTTTTAAAGGAGCTATTTTATCTAAATGGTCTTTTGCATATTCTATAACTTTTAATCCTCTTTTAGGATCATATTGAGAAGTTTTAGAAATTTCACCAATAACATTAGTTCCATAAAGAGCATCATAAAGACTACCCCATCTGGCATTTACTGCGTTTAAAGCATATCTAGCATTTGTAATGGGAACGACTAATTGTGGGCCAGATATCTTAGCTATTTCATCATCTACATTTTCTGTATTTATTTTAAAATCTTCTTTTTCTTCTACAAGATAATTAATATCAGATAAGAATTGTTTATATTCATGTATGTCAATTTCTTTTCCTTTATTTGTTTCATGCCAATTATCTAATTTTAATTGAAGATTCTTTCTTTTTTCTAGTAAAGTTTTATTTATAGGATCTAATTCTTGAATTATTGATGAAAAATTTTTCCAAAATTGATCTTGTTGTATGTCAATGCCAGGAAGAATTTCTGTATTCACAAAATTAAATAAATTACTATCTATTTTAAGTTGATTAATAGGTATAAAATTATTCATTTTTAAATATCAAAATTATTGACTTAAACGATATACTATATTTTTATTTCCATTCAATAGTAACTCAATCATAAGTTCATACAGCTTATACATTTGTAAAATATTATTATTCCCACTCAATTGTTCCAGGAGGTTTTGAAGTAAAATCAAATAATACTCTATTAATTCCTAATACATTATTAATAATTCTATTTGTAATCTCTTGTATTTGATTTTTTGTAAACATATAAAAATCAGCAGTCATACCATCTACAGAAGTAACTGCTCTAATCGCACAACAATAATCATAAGTTCTTTCATCTCCCATAACACCTACTGATTTAACAGGTAATAAAACTACAAAGGCTTGCCAAATATTATTATAAATTTTTTTTTTCTTTTAAATAATTAACAAATATAAAGTCAGCCTCTTGAAGAATTTTAATTTTTGTTTTGTTTATTGCTCCTGGTATTCTAATTGCTAATCCAGGTCCAGGAAATGGATGTCTAAGAAGAAGATGATTATCTATATTTAATTTTTTACCAACAGTCCTTACTTCATCTTTAAATAACTCTCTTAATGGCTCAATAACTTTAAGTTTCATTCTCTTTGGTAAACCGCCAACATTATGGTGACTTTTGATTTTAGCTGTGGGACCTCCAAAAAAAGGAACGCTTTCAATGATATCTGGATAAAGAGTTCCTTGTCCCAAAAAATGTACATCAGATATCTTTTTTGCAGCTTTTTCAAATACTTTAATAAATGTTTTTCCAATAATTTTTCTTTTTTGTTCAGGATCAGAAATATTCTTTAATTTTTTTAAAAAAATATTTGATGCATTAATTTTAATAAATTTTCTTCCAAATTTTTCTCTAAAAAATTTTTTCAACTTGATTTGATTCATT
>CACJSL010000049.1 GCA_902596065.1 uncultured Alphaproteobacteria bacterium
AACAATTATAAAAAAATATATTCAAATTTATCTAATAAAGATTTAAAGGATATAAAAATTATTGATTTAAGAATACCTAACCAAGCTATAATAAAATATAGAAATAACGTGAATGATTAAAGTAGGAGTAGATATAGGTAATTCAAAAATTTCATGTGTTGTTTGTGATCTAAAAGAATTAGATAAACCTAAAATATTATCTTTTGCTAGTTTGCCTACTTCTGATGTGAATAAGGGTTCATTTACAAATTATGACTCAATAAAAAAAGAAGTATTAGAAGTATTAAATACTGCAGCAAAAGAATCAGTAACTGAAATAAAATCAATAAACCTTAATGTGCCATTAATTAACTCTAATTCTCTATTTTATAATTCTGAAATAGAAGTAGAAAATGAACTTATTAGTGAGCTTCATCTTAAAAAAGCGATCAATCAATCTGAATTTTTTGAAGACTCATCTAGTCATCAAATTTTAATGAATTATATTATTAATTATGACCTAGATAATAAAACTATTTCTGGAAGTCCTTTAGGAAACTATGCTAAAAAATTAAATCTTAATTTTTATAAACTTTTAGTAGATAAGAATATTATCAATACTTATTTGAATTTATTTAAGGAATTAGATATTCACATTGAGAATTTTGTTCCTACACCTCTTTCCTCAGCTTTATCAACGTTAAATAAAGATGATCGAGATTTAGGTAGCATATGTATTGATCTTGGAGAGTCATCAACTTCTATAGCTGTTTTTGAAAATTCTAAATTAATATTTTGTGACTCTGTAAATGTTGGAAGCAAGAATATTACAAATGATATTGCTAAAGGAATTTCTACAACTAAAGAAAGTGCCGAAAGACTTAAAACTTTATATGGCTCTGTTATCTCATCGCCAAGTGATGAATATGAAATTATTGAAGTTCCATTATATTCTTCAAATGAAAAACAATTTAAACAAATTAATCGTAATACTATAAACTCTATAATAAAGCCTAGAGTTGAAGAAACACTAGAGTTAGTGTGGCAAAAGTTGAAACAATATGACCTTCATAAAAAAAGAATTAAAAACTTAATATTAACAGGTGGCGGCTCTCAATTAGAAGGTATTGTTGATTATGCTCAAATTATTTTTGATAGCAATGTAAGACTAGAAAAACCAATTTTTATAAAAGGAGCAAAAAAAGAATTTTCAGGACCTCAATTCGCTCAAACTTTAGGATCAGTTTTCTTTAATAATCAGGGTTATGAAGTAAATTTTCTTAAAAAAAGCCAAAATCTGAGAAAAAACTCTATATTTCAACGTTTTTCTTCTTGGCTAGATCAATATATATAATATAACATACAACATATAGTTATATTTATTGACGGTTTCGAAGGTAAATCGTTAAAAATGTAAAAAAACGGCGGAGAAAATAAATGACTATAAACATTTCTATACCAGATGTAGGGCAGAATTTACATCCACAAATAACAGTTCTTGGTGTTGGCGGTTCAGGAGGCAATGCAGTAAATAATATGATTAACTCTAATCTAGAAGGAGTTGATTTTGTAATAGCAAATACAGATGCTCAAGCTCTTCAAAACTCAAGCTGCAAGAAAAAAATTCAACTAGGAGTTCAAAGTACAAGAGGTCTAGGAGCAGGAATGCGCCCTGATATTGGAAGACAAGCAGCGGAAGAAACTTTAAATGAAATAAGCCAGATGCTTGAAGGCAGTCATATGCTTTTTATAGCTGCAGGTATGGGTGGGGGCACAGGTACTGGGGCAGCTCCTGTAATAGCTCAACTTGCAAGAGAGAAAGGTATTCTTACAGTTGGAGTAGTTACAAAACCTTTCCATTTTGAAGGATCTCAAAGAATGAAGTTAGCAGATAAAGGTTTAGAGGAATTGCAACAATATGTTGATACACTTTTAACAATTCCTAATCAAAATTTATTTCGTATTGCAAATGAAAAAACAACTTTTGCAGATGCATTTAAAATGGCTGATGATGTTTTGTATGCTGGAGTAAGAGGTGTTACAGATTTAATGGTTCAACCAGGATTAATCAATTTAGATTTTTCTGATGTAAAAACTGTAATGTCTGAAATGGGCAAAGCAATGATGGGAACAGGTGAAGCTTCTGGTGAGGGGAGAGCTATCGCTGCTGCTGAAGCCGCAATAGCAAATCCGTTAATAGATGATGTTTCTCTCAAAGGCGCAAAGGGATTAATCATTAATATAACTGGAGGCAACGATATTACTTTGTATGAAGTAGATGAAGCTGCTAACCGCATTAAACAGGAAGTTGATGAAGAAGCTAATATTATTTATGGAACAACTTGTGATGATAGATTAGAAGGAGTTGTACGAGTAAGTTTAGTTGCTACAGGAATAGAAGCTAATTCAATTGTATCTGCAAAACCTTTACCTAATAATAACACTGTTTCCTTAGATAATTCAGTATATGCTGAAAAAGTAGATTTTAATGAAGAAGTCAAATTATCGAATGAAGAAGTTGTTTTAGATAATATTAGCTCTGAAACAAACTCATTATCTGAAAATGAAGTAATTTCTGACACTTTGGAAAATAGTACAGAAGACGCTTCTTCAGAAGAAATATTAACTCAAGATTATATTAACTCAGATAGTAAAGAAGTTCTAGATGAGCAATCTGTTTTAAAAAAAGATATATCTTTAAATGAGTTAAGTGAAGAATTGGTAGATAATCATAAAATTGATGATGAGGTTATTGAGAATAATGAGCCTAGCATGAACTCTAATGAAGAAGCTAAGACTAGCGTTAGAAGGTTAAGTTTATTTGATACTCTTGAAAATCAGGAAAAAAAGGAAGTATCTGATAATAACGAAAAAATGGAACCTAAAATTGAAGAAAATATTAATAATTCAATTGAAATTAATGATAAAAATCATGATTTAGATGATAAAAAAGAATTTTCTCCTGAGGAGACCATAATTGAAGAAGAATTTAACCAAGATCCTGAAGATGAAGAATTGTTGGATATTCCTACTTTTTTAAGAAGACAGGCAAATTAAGCATATCTTGAAATATTTAGTAATATTCAGTTAATTGTGAAACTTTAGAATAATATGTAATAGAAAAAGTGCTGTAAACAGCACTTTTTTTTAAAAAATGATATCAAATTCAAATATATCTTCAAAACAGCAAACATTAAATAAAAGTTTTTCTTTGAATGGAATAGGGCTTCATTCAGGTAAAAAGGTTAAAATTACTGTTGAACCAGCTAAAGTTAACAATGGTATAAAGTTTATTAGAACTGATTTGACAAAAGACAACGAGGTGGATGCTTTGTGGTCAAATGTTTCATCTACAAATTTGTGTACAACAATTAGCAATGAAAAAGGAGTTAGTATTTCTACAATTGAACATTTAATGAGTTCATTATCAGGAATGCATATTGATAATGCCAATATATTAATTAATAATCTTGAGGTTCCTATTATGGATGGTAGTTCATTACCTTTTGTTGAAGAATTAGAAAATAGTGGAATAGAAACTCAGGAAATTCCCCGTAAAATCATTTCTGTAAAAAAAGAAATTTTTGTTTCAAATAACGATAGTTATGCAAAGATAACTCCTAACAAACAATTTTCGATTGATTTTGAAATTGATTTTGAAAGTCAATTAGTAAGCAAACAAGCTTGTCAACTTCAATTAATAAATGGAAATTATAAAACTGATGTTTCTTCAGCTCGAACTTTTGGCTTTGAAAAGGATGTTGATTATTTGCAAGCTAATGGATTAGCACTTGGTGGCTCTTTAGAAAATGCTGTAGTGGTTGGTGAAAAAAATA
>CACJSL010000050.1 GCA_902596065.1 uncultured Alphaproteobacteria bacterium
ATAAAAATCGTTAATTAAAATTATTAATAAAAAGTGAGGCACTAACCATAATATCACAATTTATTTGACTAATTTATTCATTATCTTTAAATCTAACATATGACTTCTAGCAATATTGAATCTAGAGATTCTTTTCTAGAATATCGAAAAAATCAAGAAAAAAAAATTCTTGAAAATAAAAATAGAACATCAGACCCGCTTGAAAGTATTTTGACAGTAGAAATAAATGCTACTGAAATGTGTAACAGAAAATGTCTTTTTTGTCCTAGATTTGATGAAAATGTTTACCCAAACAGACCTCTTCATTTAAGTGTTTTAGATATGGAAAAAATTGCAGAAGCCCTTAAGAAAATAGATTACAAAAATAAAATATCATTTAGTGGATTTGGTGAAAATTTTTTAAATAAAAATTTTTATGGAATTATAAAAATAACTAGAGAGATACTTCCTAATAACTTAATTGAATGTAATACAAATGGCGATGTCTTAAATATTGATAGAACAAAAAAAATATTTAATAGTGGTTTAGATTGTTTATATATCAATATGTATGATGGCCCTGAACAAATAAAATATTTTGAAAAAATTCTTAGTGATGCAAAAATACCTAAAGATAAGTTCAAATTAAGACCACATTGGCCTGGATTAAATGAAGAGCATGGCTTGTTTTTGAACAACAGAAGTGGTCAAGCTAATTGGCTTAAAAAAGAAAACGAAAAAGTAAAAGATTTGGCTGGAACTCCATGTCATTACCCTTTTTATAAAATGTTTGTTGATTGGAATGGAGATGTATTATTTTGTTCAAATGATTGGGCTAGAGAGAAAATTGTTGGGAATATTATTAAAGAATCTATAAGAGATGTTTGGATGAGTAAAGAAATGAAAAAAATTAGACAAAGATTGATAATTGGTGATAGATCGAACTCACCATGTAACACATGTTCTGTAAATGGAAGGTTATTTGCAAAATCAAGTTTTAATCTACTAAAAAATTATTATGAAAATAGCGATAACGGGTCACACTAGTGGCCTTGGTAAAACCTTGGCTCTGGAATTAAAAAAAACTCATCAGATAATAGGATTTAGCAGAAAAAATATTCCTATAGAAAACTACAAAAAAATTGTAAAAAAAAGTTTGGAATGTGATATTTTTAACAATCTTTTTATAGTTTTCTTTATAACCATCATGAGTACAAATTAAAGTTAATTGGTCTTCTTCTTCTTTATGTTGATAATTTATATTTTTAGGAATTCTAGTATATGATCTTTTGTAGTCTAGTTCACTAATATTTGTATTGTTTAATATTAAGGTTGAATGGGCAGCTGAAAATCTTAGATAATTTGGCTTGTCATCATATATTTTATTTATTGAACCACAATTTGTAATTATCTTTTCTTTTTTTGCACTAAATTCAAAGCTTAGAGTTCCAGAATGCAGTTTGTTATTAATGTAATTATTAGTAGGCTTAACAACATCAAAAAAAACTTTTTTTTCTCTATCGCTATATACTGCCAAACCATTTTTTATAAAAAAAAGTTTTTTTTCTTTTAAATCTTTTTTTTGTTTTATTAAGCTTAATATATCTTTGTTAAATATATTATGAGATCCATTAAAAAGTGCCAACGTTGTGTCTTTATGAAAAAGACTATTGAGTACAGAGGTCATATTAGCTATTTGAAAGTTAATTTCTTCAAATACTTTAATCTTAAAAAAAAGAAGAATATTTTTTATTTCAATTAAATTGTTTATATATTCCGCTTGTACTATAGGGTTATAGCTTTTGTGAAAGCCATTTATATCTATGTGCTCAAGTAATTGCCTCTTAATTACTTCTATAGAATCAATGATATTTTTTTCATATAATAATCCTAATAACAAGCTTGCTTTAGAATTTTCTATTGATAATTTATCAGTTGGAAGGTTTTTTATATAAATTTTATTTATAATATAATGTTTATAAACAATATATTGAAAAATTTTTTTATCACTTTCATTGGTTGAAATAGCATAAAAGTCATAAGCATAAACTAAATTTATTAGCCTTTTTGCACAAAGCTCATTATTCCAAAAAGGACTTTTAATTGGGAAGTTTTCATCATGCCATAATTTTATTTGTTTTTTTGAAAAATATAAACTTTCTGGACCACCTATTATCTTAGCAGATATTAACCAGTCAAAAGAATTATAATAAATATTTTTTTTTGAGTTTTGGTTTTTTTTGAAATAATTTTTTGTAATTATTCTATTTTTGATTAAATTATTGTGATTAAAAAAAATATTTAAGTGATTAAAATTATGTATTTCAACAGGAAGATTTTTTATACTAATTTTAATGTACCATTTTTGTGATAAAAAATATTTTTTAAAAAAAATTATAAAGGATTTAATCATTTCTTTTCAATTTTGCCGCAAAAAAACCATCGATTTTAACATTATTTTTTAAGGTGCGAGGAACAGTATTTATAAATCCGCAATCATCTATTAGATCTTCATTTTCATTTTTTTTAAATTTTTTAACTACAAAATTTTTGTTTAAGTTTAAAAAGTTTTGTATCTGTTTTGTAGTTTCATGTTCCCAAAAAGAACAAACCATGTAGATTATTTCGCCGTTATTTTTAATTAGAGTTGCAGCTTTATTTAGGAGATTCATTTGAGTTTCAGTGTATTTATATAGATTAGCATCTGTTTTTCTAAATAGAATTTCTGGATTTTTTCTTATTGTTCCTATTGCTGTACATGGAGCATCTATCAAAATTACTTCATACTTTTTATTTTCATTTAAATTTATCGCATCTTTTATTTCTATTTCTACATTAAACTTTAATCTCTTTAAGTTTTGTCGTAGTATAATGGCTCTTTTTTTATCTTTTTCAACTACTGATACTTTATTATTATTGGCCAAAGACTGAAATGTTTTGCCCCCAGGTGCAGCACAAAAATCTATTATTGTTTTATTATTAAAATTTTTACTTAAATAAATTGGCAACATAGCTGAATAATCTTGGATCCACCACTCTCCTTTATTATATCTAGCTATGTTTTCTATTTTATTAAATTTATCTATTAACAATGAATTTTTAGAAGTTGTTGTAAAATCATATTTTATTTCTGAAATAAATTTTTTTAAAAAGAAGTTACTTTTGAAAACAATATGTAATTGAGGTTTTTCATTTATAGATTCGATTATAAGTTTTTGTTGATTTTTTTTTAATTTAAAAATTTCTTTCATAAACCATTTAGGTAAATTATTTTTATTTATTTTAGTTTCTTTTAATTTTTTTTTATTCTGAATAATTTTTTTTAAAATTGCATTAATAAATCCAGAGGAGGTTTTTAAATTTTTAGAAACCTCTACAGAAGAATTTACCACTGCATATTCTTTAAAATTTAAATATAATAACTGTGTTATTGCACTTAATAATAAAATATAACTATCTTCATTAAGTTTTTTTTTAGAATATTTTGCTACTATAGTTTTTACTTGGTTATTATATCTAATGCTTTCTAGTACTACTGCTTGAATTAAATTAATATCTCTAGATGAATATCTATATTTAATAATATGTTTATTTAAAATCTCTTCAAATACATCAGTATTATTTTTTAAGGCACATAATATTATATGAACTGATCTTCGTG
>CACJSL010000051.1 GCA_902596065.1 uncultured Alphaproteobacteria bacterium
CTGGGATAGTATATGTTGGTGCAGAAGTAGCTTCAGGAGATATATTAGTTGGTAAAGTTACTCCAAAAGGGGAAACACCAATGACACCTGAAGAAAAACTTTTAAGAGCAATTTTTGGTGAAAAAGCTGCTGATGTAAAAGACACTAGTTTAAGAGTTCCTCCTGGAGTTAAGGGTACTGTTGTAGAAATAAGGGTTTTTTCAAGAAGAGGTATAGAAAAAGATCAAAGAGCTATAGCTATTGAAAATTCTCAAATAGAAAGTGTGTCTAGAGATCGTGATGACGAATTAGATATTTTACAAAAAAGTTTTACCAATCATTTAAGAGAGCTTTTAATTGGCAAAACTTTTATTTCTGGGAATGATATTCTTTCTAAAAACTCAAAATTAAATTATGAGCAGCTTGAAAATTTAGATATTAGTTCTCTTATGAAAATTAATATTGATGATGATAAAGTTACAAATCAAATTGACTCTCTTATTAAAAATTATGAAAATCAATTAGGCAATATAAATCAAAAATTTGAAAATAAAATTGATAAGATTCAAAGTGGCGATGAACTTTTGCCAGGAGTTCTAAAATTAATAAAAGTATTTGTTGCAGTAAAGAGAAAACTGCAACCAGGAGATAAAATGGCAGGTAGGCATGGAAATAAAGGTGTAATATCAAAAATTTGCCCTGTAGAAGATATGCCATATTTAGAAGATGGAACTCCTGTAGATATTTGCTTAAATCCTTTAGGTGTTCCTAGCAGGATGAATATAGGACAAATATTGGAAACACATTTAGGCTGGGCATCAGCATCTCTAGGAAAACAAGTTAATGAAATGCTTAGTAAGATGAAAACAGCAGGTCATACCAGAGACTTGAAAAATAAGTTATTAAGCATCTATGATCAAGAATTGCATAAAAAGACGGTAGATAAAATGAATGATGATGATATTCTTGAATTAGCAGACAATCTTAAAGAAGGTGTTCCATTTGCAACTCCTGTTTTTGATGGAGCAAAAGAAGCAGATATAACAAATTTGTTAGAGCAATCTGGAGTAGCTAACTCTGGTCAAGAAATATTAATAGATGGTATTACTGGGGAAAAATTTGAAAGACCTATTACTGTTGGTTATGTATATATGTTAAAGCTTCATCACTTAGTAGATGAAAAAATTCATGCCAGATCTATAGGACCTTACAGTTTAGTTACTCAACAACCTTTGGGAGGAAAAGCTCAATTCGGTGGACAAAGGTTTGGTGAAATGGAAGTTTGGGCTTTAGAAGCCTATGGAGCAGCATACACCTTACAAGAAATATTAACAATTAAAGCCGATGATGTAGCAGGAAGAACCAAAGTGTATGAGTCAATTGTTAAAGGAGATCAAAATTTTGAATCCGGAACACCTGAATCATTTAATGTAATGGTTAAAGAGCTTCGTTCATTAGGTTTAAATTTAGAGTTTAAGGAAAATAAAGAAGAAAAAGAAATGGATAAACTGGTGGCAAACAATGAATAAAGAATTAATAAATATTTTTAATCAGAATTTAGGTGTTAAAACTTTTGATAGTATAAAAATTTCAATAGCAAGTCCTGAAAATATAAGATCATGGTCTTTTGGTGAAATAAAAAAACCTGAAACAATAAATTATAGAACTTTCAAGCCTGAAAAGGATGGCCTGTTTTGTGCTAGAATTTTTGGACCTGTTAAAGATTACGAATGTTTATGTGGCAAATACAAAAGAATGAAATTTAGGGGCATTATATGTGAAAAGTGTGGTGTTGAAGTTACTCTATCAAAAGTTCGTAGAGATAGAATGGGTCATATTGAGCTAGCTGCTCCAGTTTCTCATATTTGGTTTATGAAATCTTTGCCAAGTAGAATAGCTACTTTATTAGATATGACAATTAAAAATTTAGAGAAGGTACTGTATTTTGAACAATTTATAGTTGTTGAACCTGGATTAACAGACTTAACAAAAGGCCAAATAATTTCTGAAGATCAATACATAGATTATCAAGATCAACATGGAGAAGATTCATTTAGTGCATCAATAGGAGCAGAAGCAATAGAGCAGATGCTTCAAAATATTGATCTTCAAAGTGATTATGATCAATTAAAACAAGATCTACTTGAAACAAAATCAGAATTAAAAAAAGCTAAAATAACTAAAAGACTTAAGTTAATAGAGCATTTTATATCTTCTAAAAATAAACCTGAGTGGATGATTTTAAGAGTTTTACCTGTTATACCTCCTGAGTTGAGACCTCTAGTCCCTTTAGATGGAGGAAGATTTGCAACTAGTGATTTAAATGATTTGTATAGAAGAGTAATCAATCGTAATAACCGACTTAAAAGATTAATTGATCTGCGTGCACCTGATATTATTATTAGAAATGAAAAAAGAATGCTTCAAGAATCTGTTGATGCACTTTTTGATAATGGTCGAAGAGGTAGAGTAATAACTTCTACAAATAAGAGACCTCTTAAATCTTTATCTGATATGCTTAAGGGAAAGCAGGGTAGATTTAGACAAAATTTATTAGGTAAAAGGGTGGATTATTCAGGAAGGTCCGTAATAGTTGTTGGTCCTAATTTAAAGTTGCATCAATGTGGTTTGCCAAAAAAAATGGCATTAGAATTATTTAAACCATTTATTTTTCACAAACTAGATATCTACGGGTGGGCAAATACTATTAAGGCTGCAAAAAAATTAGTTGAAAAGGAAGATCCAAGAGTCTGGGATATATTAGAAGAAGTGATTAGAGAACATCCAGTTTTATTAAATAGAGCGCCTACCTTACATAGGCTTGGAATTCAGGCATTCGAGCCAATACTTATTGAAGGAAAGTCTATTCAGTTGCATCCTTTAGTTTGTACGGCTTTTAATGCAGATTTTGATGGAGATCAAATGGCTGTTCATGTGCCTTTAAGTTTGGAATCTCAATTAGAAGCAAGAGTACTTATGATGAGTACAAATAATATTTTATCTCCTTCAAGTGGCAAACCCATAATTGTTCCTTCTCAGGATATAGTTTTGGGAATTTATTATCTCTCAATTCTTAGAAAAAATCAAATAGGAGAAGGTAGGAGCTTTTTAGATTTAAATGAAATTATGAAAGCACTTGAAAACAAAGATATAAATTTACATTCTAAAATAATTGCTAGGGTAAAAGATTTTAAGGGTAATTTAAGCACTACTGAGACTACTGCAGGACGTATGATACTAGGAGATATCTTGCCTAAAAATGAAAATATAAATTTTGATATGTTAAATAAAGTTTTAACAAAAAAAGAAGTAAGCAATATAATTGATACAGTTTATCGTTTTTGTGGACAAAAAGAGACTGTTTTATTTGCAGATAAAATAATGGGCATTGGTTTTAGATATGCAGCTATGGCTGGAATATC
>CACJSL010000052.1 GCA_902596065.1 uncultured Alphaproteobacteria bacterium
TCATCCATAAAACCAGTATATTCAATTGTCGATTTATTAGTAATTTTTTCAATTGCACGGTCTATAGATATATTCTGATATTTAGAGTAAGAAATTACAATATCCCTTGGATCTCTAACTATATGGATAACTCCCAATGAGTTTTTTTCATTAGTATATTGATAATTATTTAAGGATGCATTGGCACTATGTGTTTTAAAAAAAATAAATTCATTTTCTGTTTTTAATTTTTCTTGAGCTAGAATTCTATACTTAGAAATTATTTTAATTTTTGATAAAGATCTGTAATCATCCATATTAATTTTTTTAATAAATGAGTAGTTTGTGGGGCTATCAAAGTGTTTAATATATTTTAATAATTCAAAATTAAATTTTCCATTTTCAGAATAAAACAAAGATGTCAAAATTGATCTTAGCCATGTATTGCCACTTTTGGGGTAAGAAGTTACCCAAATAATTTTTTTATTCACTTGATATAAGCCTTAAAATTAAAATTTTTGATATTATTAAATACATAAATTATAATAATATTTTAATATAGATTTAATCAAATCAAAGCATATTTGTAAAATTATTTAATTATGAAAAAAGGTATTATTTGGCTTTCTTCTTATCCAAAATGTGGAAATACATATGTCAGGATTTTTTTAAGCCATTATATTTATTTAGGAAAAGATGAACCAGACTTTTCTCTACTAAATAAAATTCCAAAGTTTGAACACAAAGAAACTTTTGCAAAGGTTTTTCCAAATCTAGATTTAAATACAAATTTTGTTTATTACAAACATTGTATAGACGTACAACAAAAGCTAATTAGTAAATTTGATCAAAAAGATTTAATTTACAAAACACATCATTTTTTTGGCAAAATAAATGGTTATGAATTTACCAATGAACAAAACACATTAATGTTTATTTATTTAATTAGAGATCCAAGAGAAGTTGCAGTTTCGTATGCTAGTCATAGCGGTATATCAATTGAGGAGCAGATAGAAATGTTTATTGGAAAAGATAAAATTAATAGAGTTGGTTATGAAACAAAAGTAAATTGGATGCTTAGTTATAAATCATGGAAATCTTTTAATTCAGTTCCAAGTATATTTATTAAATATGAAGATTTAATTAATGATCCTGTAAACTTTTTTAGTTCTATTGTTTATTTATTATCAAGATATACGGATATTGACTATGATTTAAACAAAATAAAAAAAGTTTTAAAGGTTATAGATTTTAAAAAACTTAAAAAGCTAGAAGAAGAAAAAGGTTTTGTTGAGTCAATGAGTGGGCCTTTTTTTCGATCTGGCAAAACTAATACATGGCAGAATATTTTGAATAGTGATCAAGTTAAAAAAATTGAAGATAAGTTTGGCGATGTAATGAAAGAGTTTGGTTATTTGTAATCAATTTATTTGATTACAATAAATACTAAAATTATATTATATAGTTAAATTTTTTCATATACTTTCCAAGGTTGACTTCAATTTTGTTTACTTGATCTTGGCTAAGTATTTTTTTCCATTGCATACTTTTACCCTCCCTAAAAAAAGGTGAATTTTTTGAAGCTTCTCTAAAGCCATCTTTATTTTCTTTATTTTTCAATAAATCAAAAGAAGTTGTTTTGATAATATTTTCAATTTTCTTTTCATTTAATTCTATTTTTATTTTTAATGGTCCCTGTATAAATTTTATTAACTCCTTTAAAACTTTTTTTGTATTGTGCAGTAAGTCTTCGTATCTAATAAAAATTTTTGGAGTATCTAAATTTATCCAAGAGGCTACATGGAAGTCCCATCTTGATATTATGATGCCAACAGTTTTTTCTTGATTCCAAATTTGTCTAGACGGGGCTAGCATATAATCTATAGTTTCATCTATTGAACAACCCATAAATTTAGAATAGGATATTGCAATATCTCTTGGATCGCGCACAAGATAAATACAACCTCTGGTTTTATTTAAATTGGCATATTTTAAGTTTTTATGGTTATAATTTGAACTGTGAGTTTTAAAAAAAATTAAATCACTATAATCTAACTTTTCTTGAGCTTCATGCCAATATTTAGATACAATCTCCATTTTATCTAGATTATCAAAATCTGAAGACTTTAATTTTTTTACAAAAGAAAAGTTATTTTTTTTTTCAAACTGATCAATTTTAGGCAAAAGTTCAAAGTCAAATAATCCATCTTTTGTATAAATGAGAGCGGTTAAAAGTGAGCGCATCCACGTATTGCCACTTTTGGGATAAGAAGCTATCCAAATTAAATTTTTATTTTTTTTCATTTGCGTTTATTTTTTTTGTATTTATTTATTAGTTTGAAAATTTTATCTATTCTTTTTTGATGATCTGAATAGTTTTTTCTTCCAGAAGAAACGTTTGGAAATAATTTTAATATTTCATTTATATATTCTCTATAATAATTATTTTTTTGTTTCATTAATGTTTAAAAAATCTAAAATTTGTAAAATACAAAGCTATTTTTTTTTCGTTAACCAATTTAATTACTTCATTATCATTTTTAGAACCCATTGGCTGAATAATTGCTTTACAGTTGTTTTTAATTAGTAACTTAATATTATCATTAAAAGGAAAAAATGCATCAGATGCAGCAACAAAACCTTTGGGTTTTAATTTTTTAGGAATTTTAGTAATTGAAATTTTTACTGCGTCTATTCTGCTCATTTGTCCAGCACCTATACCAAGAGTTTGTAAATTTTTAGCAATTACTATAGAGTTAGATTTTACATGTTTGCAAACTTTGAGTGCAAAAATAAGATCATTTAATTCTCTTTCTTTGGATTTTATTATTGATACAGATTTTATATTTTTTTTGTTTATTGTTGCTAAGTTTTTTTGTTGTTTTAAAAAACCATTATTTATTGATTTTACTTCTATCTTTTTGTCTATTTTAAAATTTTTTGAATTTATTAATATTAAATTTTTTTTATCTGCAAATAAATCTTTGCACTTAATATCAAATCCTTTTCCTATAATAACTTCAAAAAAATATTTTTTTAAAATTTTAGCAAGATTCAGGCCTATTTTTTTATTAAAGCCTACTATGCCACCAAAAGCGCTTTTTGGATCACACTCATAAGCTTTTTGAAAGGCTTCCAAGGGTGTTTTGCCTGTAGCAACTCCACAAGGGTTGTTGTGCTTAATTATTACACAAGTTGTTTGTGAAAATTCATTTAAACAGTTTAGACTAGCATCTATATCCAAAATATTATTATAACTAACTTTTTTTCCCTTTATAAGATTATCAAAAATATTTCCTCTTTTATTTTTTAGCAATAAACTTGCTTTTTGATTTGGGTTTTCTCCATACCTAAGCTTTATATTTTTATTTGAATTATGAGTTTTAGT
>CACJSL010000053.1 GCA_902596065.1 uncultured Alphaproteobacteria bacterium
ACCACCTTCACAAATCACATCAATTTTATCCCCAACTGCATCAACTATTTCAGCCAACTGATCAAACGGTGTTACTGAACCATCTAATTGTCTTCCACCATGGTTTGAAACCATTACAGCGCTAGCTCCTATATCAACGGCTCTTTTAGCATCTTCAACTGACATGATGCCCTTAATCGCAAAAGGCTTTCCCCAATATTTATTTATTTCTTCAGCTCTTTTCCAGTCTAATTTATCATCAAGCATTTTTGTAAAATATTCTCCTACTGATATTGCAACGCTTGTTCCTTCCTTAACATGATCTTTTAATTGACTTAGTTCAAACTTTTTATGCGTAACATGGTTTATGCCCCAACTAGGTTTCAAAATAAATTCCATCATACTGCTCAAGGATAGCTTAAGAGGATATGTAAAACCGGTATATAAATCTCTTTCTCTATTCCCCCCAGATGCAGTATCAACAGTCAAGGCCAAGGTTTCAAAATTAGCTGCTTTAGCTCTATCAAGCATACTTCGATTTAAACCTTCATCTTTATGAACATACAATTGAAATAGTTTGGGAGTCTTAATTTCTTTTGCTATATCTTCTATACTAAAGGTTCCTAGAGAAGATAATCCAAACATGGTTCCAAATTTTTCTGCTGCTTTACCAACTGCCATTTCACCGTCATGATGGAATAGTCTTTGTAAAGCAGTAGGCGCACAATATAGTGGCATATCAAGTTTTTGCCCCATAACTGTTGTACTCAAATCTAAAGTTTCTTTGTTAACACCTGATAATACATCAGGAATTAAATCACATTGCTCATAAGATTCTGTATTTCGTCTATAGGTAACTTCATCATCGGAACCGCCATCAATGTAATGAAAAATAGGACTTGGTAATTTTTTTTTAGCTAATTTTCTAAAATCCTTTACGTTATGGCAATTTTTTATACTTCCAAACATTATTAAGCAGCTACAGTTTTTTGTTTCTGGGTACCTAGTCCTTCCACTCCCAATTCCATAACATCTCCTGGTTTTAAAAAAACTTGAGGATTCATCCCCATTCCTACACCCGGAGGAGTACCTGTAGATATAATATCTCCAGGATGAAGTGACATAAATTGACTTAAATAACTTACTAAAAAGTTTACACCATAAACCATTGTTGCTGTTGATCCATCTTGAACACGTTTACCATTTAATTCAAGCCAAAGTTTTAAATTTTGTGGATCAGGAATTTCATCTTTGGTCACCAAATACGGCCCTATTGGTCCAAATGTATCACATGACTTTCCTTTAACCCATTGGCCAGATCTTTCTATTTGAAAAGCTCTTTCACTTAGATCATTTACAACACAATAACCAGCTATATGATCTTGTGATTCATTTTCAGAAATATATTTAGCTTCCTTTCCAATCACTATACCAAGTTCAACTTCCCAGTCAGATTTTTGAGAATTTTTAGGAATTATAACATCGTCATTTGGTCCAATTATAGCACTTGTTGCTTTAAAAAAAATAATTGGCTCAGGAGGAACTTTCATACCTGTTTCCTCAGCATGATCAGAATAATTCAAACCAATACAAATAATTTTACCGACACTTTTTTTACATACACATGGAGCAATACCATCAAAATTTTCTACTTTAGGTAAAGAAGAAAGATCCACACTTTTAATTTCATTTAATTTTTCTATTGTTACATTTTCATTATCCCAATCTGATACTAAGCTTGAAGCATCATGGATATTCTCGTCTGAGTCTAAAATTCCTGGCTTTACTTCATTGCCAATTCTATATCTTAAAGTTTTCATTATAGTGTCCATCCTCCATCAATTAAGTTAAGCGTGCCTGTAACAAAATCTGATTCATCACTGGCCAAATACACAGCTAAGGAAGCTATTTCTTCTGGTTTTGCTAATCTTCCCATTAATTGTCTATTTATAAAATCTTTTCGTGCTTGTTTTGGATCATCTGCCATATTAACTCGTCCTTCCCATGAAGGCGTTTCAACTGTTCCAGGTAAAATGGCATTACAACGTATACCTTTTTTTACATAATCAGCTGCCATGGCCTTAACAAAACCATTTAAAGCTGCTTTTGTTGTTCCATAAATAAATCTATTAGGTGCGCCTTTAACATTTGAAGCAGCAGAAGATACAATAATGATATTACCTTTATTTTTTTGTATCATTTTGGGTAATAAAAAAGAACTCATCAAATAAGCTGAATAAACATTTATATTAATAGAATTATAAAATTCATCAGAAGAACATTCCATTATAGTGCCATGATGCACAAATCCAACTGCATGAAATAAAACGTCTACATCTTTGATTGATTGAGAGAAATTTTCAACAGCTTCTTTGTTTGTGGAATCCAGAACTTCTGTTTTTATGTTAGAGTTTTCAGTTTTTAATTCACTGAGTTTTTCTTCATTTATATCAGTTGCTACAACGTTGGCGCCCTCTTTGGAATAAGCAATTGCTGTAGCTCTTCCAATTCCTTGAGCTGCAGCTGTTACAACAATATTTTTATTATTTAATCTCATTTATAAATTTTATTATTCCTCGGTGACAAAGTAAATGTTTTAACAGACTTTTCTCTCATTTCAATTGTATAATGAGGAAAATTGTCATTATTGATTAATCATATTATTTATACCTTTTAAATTTAAATTAAATTAATATACATAAAATTTATGAAAATTCTTTTAACTGGAGGGGCAGGTTATATAGGCAGCCATGCTGCAATTGCTTTATTAGAGGGTGGTCACAAAGTAACTGTTATAGACAACTTAAGCACTGGAAATAAAAAGTTAATACCGCCTTCAGCTAATTTTGTTAACTGTAATATTAATGATGTTACGACAATTAGCCAAATATTACAAAAGGAAAAATTTGATGCATTAATGCATTTTGCAGGCTACATAGAAGTAGAAGAGTCTGTATCCAATCCTAAAAAATACTTTGATAACAATACTAAAAATTCAAAAATACTTTTTGATACTTGTATAAAAAATAATCTTAAAAATATTATTTTTTCTTCGACAGCTGCGACATATGGTAATCCAGCTAACTCAGAGCCTATAAAAGAAAGCACAGATTTAAAACCTATAAATCCTTATGGTGAATCAAAAATTCAATCAGAATTACATCTTAGAGAAAATTCACAATGTAATTTTATTATATTAAGATATTTCAATGTTGCAGGTGCTGATCCTAAAATGCGTTCTGGATTAATAAGTAAGAAGGCTACACATTTAATTAAAATAGCAAGCGAAGTTGCAGTAGGTAAAAGAAAAGATATTACAATATTTGGAAATGATTATCCAACACCTGATGGAACTGCAATAAGAGATTATATACATGT
>CACJSL010000054.1 GCA_902596065.1 uncultured Alphaproteobacteria bacterium
AATTTTTTTGTTGCCAAAAAATGTAATTATTTTCCTGTAGAAATTAATCCTAGATTACCTAAATTTTCTATAGATTCCAGTTTAACTGAATCTGAGTTATTAAATGAAAAATCTCATCTTGGTCTAAAAAAAAGATTTAAAGAAAATGATATTAAATCTCAAGAACCTTATGCAAAAAGATTGATATATGAATTAGATATCATTAATAAAATGGGGTTTGCAGGTTATTTTTTAATTGTTTCAGATTTTGTAAACTGGGCAAAAAATAATAATATTGCTGTTGGTCCAGGAAGGGGTTCTGGAGCTGGAAGTGTAGTAGCTTGGTCATTATTAATTACTGACTTAGATCCTTTGCAGTATAATTTATTATTTGAACGATTTTTAAATCCTGAAAGAGTTTCTATGCCTGATTTTGATATTGATTTTTGTCAAAATAGACGTGATGAAGTTATTGAATATGTAAATAACAAATATGGCAAGGATTCAGTTGCTCATATTATTACTTTTGGAACTTTAGCATCTAGAGCTGCTTTTAGAGATGTAGGAAGAGTTTTGGAAATTCCATATTCTGAAGTAGATCAATTTGCCAAATTAATTCCATATAATCCAGCTAATCCTTTGTCTTTAGAAGAATCAATTAATTCAGACAAAAATTTGAAGGATATTGTTAAAAATGATGAAAGAATTTCAAGTGTTGTAGATACAAGCTTAAAATTAGAAGGTCTACATAGGCATGCTTCAACTCATGCAGCTGGCGTAGTGATTGGAGATACTAAAATTATTGAAAATGTCCCATTATACAAAGATCCAAATACTTCAGTTAATGCAACTCAATTTTCTATGAAGTATGTTGAAAAAGCAGGATTGATTAAATTTGATTTTTTAGGATTAACTACTTTATCCATCATTCAAGATACAATTACTTTAATTAAAAAAAGAATTAATAATTTTAATCTTAAAAATATTGCAATGAATGATAAACAAACTTTTGAAAATTTAAGTAATGGAGAAACTATAGGTATTTTTCAATTAGAAAGTAATGGAATGGGAAGTGTTCTTAGACAATTACAGCCAAATAAATTTGAAGAAATTATTGCAGTAGTAGCACTTTTTAGACCTGGTCCAATGGATAACATTCCATCTTTTTGTAATAGAAAGCACGGCAAAGAAGAAATTAATTATATTCATCCTTTGTTAAAAAATGTTTTGCAAGAAACTTATGGTATTATTGTTTATCAAGAACAAGTTATGGAAATAGCTCAAGTTCTTTCAAATTACTCTTTGGGTGAAGCTGATTTGCTTAGAAGAGCTATGGGTAAAAAAATTCAAAAAGAAATGGATGCTCAAAAAAATCGATTTATTGATGGAGCAAAAAAAAATAAAATTCAATACAATGAAGCGTCTAAAATTTTTGATTTAGTAAATAAATTTGCTGGTTATGGCTTTAATAAAAGTCATGCTGCTGGCTATGCTCTTTTAGCATATCAGACAGCTTATTTAAAAACTGCATTTCCTTTTGAATTTATGACAGCCACTTTCAATTATTCAATTGATAGAACTGATAGAATTATATTATTAAAAAAAGAGCTTTCTAGATTAAATATTGAATTTAAAAAACCTGATATTAATTTTTCCTCTGCTGATTTTTCTATTGAAGAAGACAAAGGAATTAAATCAATAAGATTTGGTCTAGCTGCCATCAAAGGAGTAGGCATGAAATCTATGCAATCCTTAGTAGAAGAAAGAAATAAAAATGGTAAATTTGATGACATTATTGATTTTATGTCTAGATTAAAAGGAGAAGTAATAAATAAAAGACAATTAGAAAAATTGATTCAAGCAGGCTGTTTTGATGGAATAGAAAAAAATAGAGCAAAATTATTTGCTAATGTTAAAAATTTTGTAGAAATTTTTGGTGGAAATAAAGAGTTAAATTTTAATCAATCGTTACTTTTTGAAGACTCAAAAATTAGTTTTTTAGACGAAAATTTATTTGAGCAAAATATCAATCCTTGGAACACAGGATTTTTGTTAAAAAGTGAATTAGAAGTAATTGGATTTTATTTTTCTAATCATCCGCTTTCATTATACCCTAAAAATTATTTTGAACATAACAATATTATTAATTATCAAGATATAATTAATAATTATGAAATTAGTAATGCTAAAATAGTAGGATCAATTTTAGATATCAAAGAAAGATCAAATAAAGAAGGAAAAAAATATGCTTTTATAACTATATCAACTTTAGACTCTCAAGTTGAATTATCTATTTTTAATGATCAATTAAGTGAATACAGAAACTATATTAAAGAAGGAAATGTACTTTTATTCTACATTGATATTTCAAGAAATAATGAAAATATTAGGCTTGTGATAAGAAAAATTAAAGATTTTGATAAATCATTTAATGAAAACAATAAAATAATTAATATTTATCTTCAAAAAAATTCAGATTATGATTTTTTACACTCAATTATAGAAAAAAGTGACTATTCAAATGAAAATTTATTTGTGTATATGAATAAAAATGGAAAATTATTATCGTTTGATTTTTCTAAAAAATACAAGATTATATCCTATCAAAATATGGATAAGTTGATGGATAGCAAAAAAATTGACTATTCTATAGAATTTATAGAAAATGCTTGAATTTTTGAATTTTTTTTAGTAATTCCCGATCTAATAAAGCTAGCACACAGAAAAAACCGGTGTTTTTATTTCTGTGGAGGTTTAACCGGAGTAAAAAAATGAATCTTCCTGAAATTACTATAGAGGAATTGTTAGAATCTGGTGTTCATTTTGGACACAATGTTAGAAGATGGAACCCAAAAATGGAAGAATACATTTTTGGAGTACGAAATAATATACATATATTTGATTTAAGACTTACTGTTCCTTTAATAAATAAAGCCCTTGAAAAACTTCATGATGTTATTTCTAAATCAGGAAAAGTCCTTTTTGTAGGAACAAAAAAACAATGTTCTTTGATTGTCAAAGAACTTGCAACAGAAAATGAGCAGTTTTATATTAACAAAAGATGGTTAGGTGGCACATTAACTAATTGGAAAACTATTTCAAATTCAATAAATCGCTTAGATGAATTAGAGAGTACTTTAGGAGATGAAAAAATTGCAAGCAATCTTTCAAAAAAAGAATTATTAGATCTATCCAGAGAAAAGGATAAATTACTTTCTAATATTGGTGGTATAAGAAATTTATCAGGAAAGCCAGATTTACTAGTTATATTTGATACTGTTAAAGATAAATTAGCAGTATTAGAAGCTAAAAAA
>CACJSL010000055.1 GCA_902596065.1 uncultured Alphaproteobacteria bacterium
AAAACCATATCAGCTTCTCCAGCTAAAAAGATATTGTAATAAGAATCAGTCCATCCTTTTGTTACAGATATAATTTTTTTGTTTAATTTTTTCCACTCATCCCCAGCACTATCTCCGTAAATTGCTTTCATCCAAGTTAGTAAGCCTAATCCAGGGGTTGATGTACGAGGATCTTGAATTACTAATCTTACTTTAGTTTCATTAATCAATTCATTCATAGATTTTGGAGGATTATTAAATTTTTTTTTATTATATACAAAAGCAAAATATCCATAATTATATGGAATAAAATTATCACTCTCCCATCTAATAGGTAATTGAATTAGCTGATCTAAATTCTTTAATGAATGTTTTTGAAATAAATCTGATTTATTAGCGGCATCTAATAAATTCATATCTAGACCTAACACAACATCAGCTTTTGAAGTTTTACCTTCTAAAATAATTTTTGATAAAAGTGTGGTTGCACTATCAACAGCAATTAACTCTAAATTAGCATCAAATTTTTCTTCAAATATTTCTTTAATTATTGGTCCTGGTCCCCATTCAGAAACAAATGAATCATATGTATAAACAGTTAAAGTATCTTTATTATTTGCGTAGATATTAGATGAAAGTAATAAAGTTAAAAATAATATATAAATTTTTTTCATATTTCCTCCGCTGGCATTATCCAGATCAGGTTACGAGGGTATAAATCTCAGCATTTAAGCACCCCAAAGATATTTAATTTAACTTAAAACATTTAAATATCCAACTAAATAATTGTTTTTCATACGATAATCATTATAAGCCTTGATATTCGGGGAGTAGCGCAGCCTGGTAGCGCACCTGGTTTGGGACCAGGGGGTCGAAGGTTCGAATCCTTTCTCCCCGACCATTTAAAAAATTATGAAATTTGATAGTATTAATTTTTTAAAAGATCATATTCTTAAGATTTTATCATTTTATAATAAAAATTCATTTGATAAAAATGGTGGATTTTTTAATGTATTTTTAAATGATGGATCTATTTTTGATAAAAAAAATAGGCATTTAGTTAGTGGTAGTAGATTTATTTTTAATTATGCAAATGCCTACTTAATGACAAAAGACAATAAATATAAGGAATTATGTAATCATGGTTTAGAATTTATTATTAATCAACATAGAAATATTAATACTAATCATTTTTCATGGCAAATAACTAATGAAAAAGTAGTTGATGGAAGGGCTATGGCTTATGGATATGCCTTTGTAATTTTAGCAGGATCTTTTGCATTTAAAATTGGTATCAAAGAAGGAAAAAAACTTGCAGAAGAAGCTTGGGATTTCATGAATAAATATTTTTGGGAAGAAAAATATTCTGCATATGCTGATGAATTAAGTCCAGATCTTAAAATACTTAATCCATATAGAGGTCAAAATGCAAATATGCATACGGTTGAAGCTTTAATTGCTGCATATGAAATTTTTAAAGAAAAAAAGTATTTAGATAGAGCAAATTTAATAGCACAACAATTTGCTGTAAATTTAGCTTCTAAATCACAAAATCAAATTTGGGAACATTATGACAGTTCTTGGAAAATAGATTGGGAATACAATAAAGATAAACCTGATGATGCATATAGACCTTGGGGTTTTCAACCAGGTCATCAAGTAGAATGGGCAAAACTTCTTTTACAATTAAATGAACATTATCCAGAAGATTGGAAAATTGAACGTTCAATATATTTATTTGAAAAGGGTACTACGATGTCAATAGACAAAGAATACGGAGGATTGGTTTATGGATATTCTCCTGACGGTAATTTTACAAATGATAATAAATATTTTTGGGTTCAAGCAGAAGCTTTAGCTGCTTCTTGGCGTTTATATAAAATTACTAATAAGAAAGATTATTATAATTTTTATATATCTTTATGGGAATACTGTTGGAAAAACTTTGTTGATCACAAATATGGAGCTTGGTTTAATATTTTAACTAGAAAAGGAAAACAAATAGATAAAATTAAATCTCCTTTAGGAAAAACAGACTATCATACAATGGGTGCTTGTTGGGATATAATAAGTAATATGCCCTAAATTTTTAATTTTTAAATATTTCCGTTTAAAGTATAATTCAAAATTTGTACTACTTCGTCCGTATTTTTAGTCACAGCTAAAGCTGCAGCATCAACTTCTTTAAGGGCATGTTGATGTTCATCATCATGAATTATAATTAAAGATTTAGATAATGCCGCTGCATAACCTGCATCAAATGCAGCATTCCATTGTTTATATTTATCTCCAAATCTTACTATAACTATATCTGATTTTTTTATAGATGACCTTGTTTTAATTGCATTAATTTTTGCACTTTTATTGTCATGCCAAAATTTTTTTTCTTCATTTCCTAAAATCTTTATACCTATATCATCAGATAGCTCATGATCAGTTACTGGTGAATAAAATGTAATATTCAAATTTAAATCTTTACATTTATTAATTATTTCATCTCTCCAATTTGTATGAATTTCTCCAGACAAATAAACTTTTAACATATTTTTTTATTAGTCTGATTCTCTTAGTTTATTCATCATTCTTTGTTCAGCTTCTTCAGAACCATCATGCAAAGTTCCAAACCATTTATCAAGAGGTATAATGGAACCATCAAGTCCTGCTCCATAATTACATTCAAAATATCTATGATGTAAGTAATGTAGATAATGTTTAGTATTTACCATTTCTTTACCAATAAATAATTTGTGAAAACCAGAATGAGAAAGACCTGGACCTATTGCAATTTTACTTAATAAAAATATAGCAATAAAAGGATGTGCCGGAACAATAAAAAATATCAATACACCTGAGAAATAAATAATATGTTCAACGGGGTGCATTGAAATACCTGACCAAGGTCCTGGGTTGGTATTTTTATGATGTAAAGCATGTACATATTTATAGAGTGGAGGCCAATGTAAAAGCCAATGTGTAAAGAAAAAATGTATCTCATGCCACATATTAACAAGTAGGACTGTAAGTAAAATAAAATAAATAGGATTTTCATTTAAACTAATTGTTGGAAAAATATTA
>CACJSL010000056.1 GCA_902596065.1 uncultured Alphaproteobacteria bacterium
TTTGAAATAGATGAGGACTTCATACTCTTCATAAATGAGAGAAAAATCAATAAAATTGATTTATTAAAAGTAGATAATATTGAAATAGGATCTTGTATAAGAAGTACGATGCAGCTTGATAAAGCAAGATCGAGAGAAGAAGCATTATTTGAGATTTTTAAAATATTAAGACCTGGAGAACCCCCAACTATTGAAACTGCAGAGACATTATTTAAAAACTTATTTTTTAATTCTGACAGATATGATTTATCTGCTGTAGGCAGATTAAAGATTATTACCAAATTTAAGAAAAATACTCCAATTGAAAAAAGAATTCTTGATAAAAGTGACATTTTAGATGTCATCACTCATATGCATAATTTAATAGATGGAAAAGGTGAAGTTGATGATATTGATCATTTAGGTAATAGAAGAGTAAGGTCAGTAGGAGAATTATTAGAAAACCAATATAGAGTAGGTTTATTAAAAATGGATAGAGCAATTAAAGAGAGATTAAGTTCACTTGAAGTAGATAATATTATGCCACAAGATATAATTAATGCTAAGCCAGTATCTGCTTCAATCAAAGAATTTTTTGGTACTAGTCAATTAAGTCAGTTTATGGATCAAACAAATCCCTTATCTGAAATTACTCACAAAAGAAGAGTTTCAGCACTTGGGCCTGGAGGATTAAATAGAGAAAGAGCAGGATTTGAAGTTAGAGATGTTCATCAAACTCATTATGGTAGAATTTGTCCAATTGAAACTCCTGAAGGTGCGAATATTGGATTAATTAATAGTTTAGCCTCCTACTCTAGAATTAATCAATATGGATTTATAGAAACACCTTATAGAATTGTTAATAATGGAAAAGTTACTGAAAAAGTTATCTATTTAAGCGCTATTAATGAAGAAGATTTTGTAATTGCTCAAGCCAATGCCTCTGTTGATTCTAAAGGCAAATTTATTGATGAAATAATAAGTTGTAGAAAAAATGGTGAATTTATTAATGCAAACGTTGAATCAATTGATTTGATGGATGTATCCCCTCAACAGTTAGTTTCTGTTGCAGCCTCTTTAATACCTTTTTTAGAAAATGATGATGCTAACAGAGCTTTAATGGGATCTAATATGATGAGGCAAGCTGTACCATTAATTAAGCCAAAAGCGCCTTTAGTAGGAACAGGTATGGAATATACTGTAGCAAAAGATAGTGGCTCAACAGTTGTAGCAAAAAGAGAAGGTATAGTTGATCAATTAGATGCAAATAGAATAGTTATAAGAGTGACAGACAAAAAAGATTCTTCTTTGAATAAAATAGATATTTATAATTTATTGAAATTTCAAAGATCAAATCAAAATACTTGCATTAATCAAAGACCTTTAGTTAATATTGGTGATAAGGTTTCTAGAAATCAAGTTATAGCTGATGGTCCAGCTACTGATCTTGGTGAGTTAGCTTTAGGTAGAAATGTACTAGTAGCATTTATGCCTTGGAATGGTTATAATTTTGAAGATTCAATTTTAATATCTGAAAGAGTTGTACAAGAAGATGTTTTTACTTCAATCCATGTAGAAGAATTTGAAGTTATGGCAAGAGATACAAAACTTGGTCCAGAGGATGTTACAAGAGCCATAATCCCTATGTTGCGATATTTTTCTAATGGATGAGCTCTATTCATAATATGTTACCATCTAAAATGCGAGAATGCTCTATTAGCCTCTGCCATCTTATGAGTCTCTTCTCTTTTTTTTACTGCATTACCTTTATTGTTGTAAGCATCAAAAATTTCTCCAGCTACTCTTTCTCGCATTGTTTTTTCATTTCTTTTAACTGCACAATCGACAATCCACTTCATAGCAAGAGTTTGTGCTCTTCGAGGTCTAACTTCCATTGGCACCTGATACGTAGCTCCTCCGACTCTTCTAGATTTCACTTCTAAGTTAGGCTTAACATTGTCAAGAGCTTCATGAAAAAACTTTAGTGGCTCTTTATCAATTTTTTTTGATAGAATATCGAAAGCTCCATATACAATTTTTTCAGAAATAGACTTCTTACCATCAAGCATAATTCTGTTCATAAACTTTGCTATAACAAGATCTTTAAATTTATGATCAGGTAGAATTGTTCTTTTTTCTGCTGCTCTTCTTCTAGACATATAATTTATTTGGGCCTTTTTGCGCCATATAGTGAACGTCTTTGTTTACGAACAGAAACACCTTGAGTATCTAAAGTACCTCTTAGAATGTGGTATCTTACTCCAGGTAAATCTTTAACTCTTCCACCTCTGATTAATACTACTGAATGTTCTTGTAAATTATGGCCCTCTCCAGGTATATAAGCTGAAACTTCCTGCCCATTTGTAAGTTTTACTCTTGCAACTTTTCTAAGTGCTGAATTTGGTTTTTTAGGAGTGGTAGTATAAACTCTAGTGCAAACACCTCTTTTTTGAGGACAAGATTCCAAAGCTGGAACTTTGTTCCTTTTTTTTACTACTGCTCTGCCCTTGCGAACAAGTTGGTTTATTGTTGGCATTTTATTTATGCTCCTGCTGTCAAGCGTCTGAAATGAATTTTTCACCACCATTGACAAAAAGTAGCGAGTATTTATTAATAAGACAATGATAAGTCAAGAGAATAAAATCAATTATTGCTCTAAATTTTCAATATTTTCTTGGTTTTTTCTTCTTTCAGCTAACTTTGCTAAATCTCTCTCTTTTGCAACCTCAGTATAAGATTTTGTCATACTTCCAGTTCCTGCAGGAATCAATCTTCCTACAATAACATTCTCTTTCAACCCATATAATGTATCTGTTTTACCTTGAGTCGCGGCATCAGTAAGAACTTTAGTTGTTTC
>CACJSL010000057.1 GCA_902596065.1 uncultured Alphaproteobacteria bacterium
TGATGTATCAAAAAAAACTAAATTATCTAAAAATCAAATAAAGGATATTCATTTAAATACGATTTTTCATGTTTTCATGATTGGATTTATGCCAGGTTTACCATTTTTAGGGATCTTAGATAAAAAATTATCTGTTCTTAGGAAGTCATCTCCAAGAGTAAATGTAGAAAAAGGTTCAGTCGCTATAGCGGACAAAATGTGTGTTATTTATCCTAATAATTCTCCTGGAGGATGGAATATTATTGGCAAAACACCTTTAGATCTTTTTAATAAAAATAAAAGAAATCCACTTTTAATTCAACCAGGTAACAAAGTTCAATTTCATTTAATTAATAAAAAAGATTTTCATTTATATGATAAATAAATATTTTAAAGTATTGCGTTCAGGCACTCATACAACTTTTCAAGACCAAGGATTTGTTAATTTACAACATCTTGGTATAACTACCAGCGGTGTTGTTGATAATGAATTGGTTTTTATTGCTAATTCTTTAGTAAATAATAATATTTATGCACCAATAATAGAATTTGCATATCAGGGACCTAGATTAAAATTAATTAAAGGTAGTTGTCGTTTTGCAATATCAGGAAATATTAATTTTAATATTATAAAAAATAATAAAACTATTATTGGTAAAACCAATCAAACATATAAGTTAGAAGAAGGTGAAATACTTGACATATTATCTACAATTAAATCAAATTATGGCTATTTTGCTATTGAAGGAAGTTTTAAGATTAAAAAAGAATTTAATAGTAGTTCAACATTAACTAATTCAACAATTGGTTCAAATAATGGAAATTGCTTAAAGGAAAATCAAAAAATTTATTTTACTAAATCAGGATCTAATTACAATTCATATATTAATATAAATCAAAGAAAAATTGATAAATTTATTAGAGTGGTATCAGGACCTCAAATGAATTTTTTTATGTTAAAAGTAATTAAAAAGTTTTTCAATAATTCTTTTATCGTAAGTAATATTACTAATAGAGTAGGGGTTAGATTAGAAGGTAATATCATTAAATCAATTAAATCTCATAATATTGCTTCTGAAGGTATTACAAAAGGTGCGATTCAAATACCAGGTAATGGAAATCCTATAATATTATTAAATGATCATCCTACAATAGGAGGTTATCCAAAAGTTGCTAATGTAATATTGGCTGATGTTTATAAAATAGCTCAATACCCAATAGGAACTAAGTTTTCATTTAAAAAAGTTAATTTAGATGAAGCAGAATATATATTATTTGAAAAAGAAAAAAATCTGAGAAAGATATTAAATCAAATTAAAAATTTATAATATTAAGAATCGAACTAAAAATTTATAGAAATTAGTATAATTAAAGATCATTTGTATATTTAAATTTAAATGAAGAAACGAAAAAAATTAACCTATTATGCTGAATGTTTATGCAAAGGTATTAAGGTGAAAATTAAAGATAAAATCAGGCATGTAAGTAACTGTCATTGTATACAATGTATGAAAACCCATGGTAATTTTGCTGCATACACAGCTTGTGAAGAACATAATATGTCCTTTATTAACAAAAGCACTCTTAGGTGGTTCAAATCATCAAAAATAGCTAAAAGAGGATTTTGTGTAAAATGTGGTGCTAGTTTTTTTTATAAAAAATATAAATCAAAAAATATAAGTATAGCTGCTGGAATGCTTAAATCACCAACTAAACTAAAAACTTATGCAAATATCTATGTAAAGAACAAAATGGATTACTATAAACTAGATCCTAAAATACCAAAATTTGCTAAGTTGAAATAATAATATTAATTATTTTGAAATATTGATGATAATTTATGAAATGCATACATCCCTGGATCATCTAAATCTTTAGATTTTTCTGCAAACATTCTTGCTCTCCCAATTTTACATTCTTTTCCCTTAAATTGATTTAAAGCGTCAATAGTAGCTTGATGTACATTTTGACCTAAATTATCATCAGTTTTTGATATTGAAGTTGATATTTCATGTAATGTATCAACAAAAGTTTTATCTCCAATTTTACTTTTTCCTCTTGCACATACTGCTTCTATAACTTTATTAATAATATCAGGTAACTCATTAGAATTTAATTCTTTTTTCCCTTTTGTTTCTTTTGCAATAGTCATAAAAGAAATTGCCATAAGAGTTCCAAAACTAGAACTTGAGGCTTTAGTAAAAGATTGAGCGCAAACCATAAAAGTTTTACCTAAATCATCATCAAATTGAGATAAATTATCTTT
>CACJSL010000058.1 GCA_902596065.1 uncultured Alphaproteobacteria bacterium
TATAATGCGTATTTTTGAATATTATATACAATTATATAATAATAATAAAAAATTTAAATTTTCTTTTACTAATAATGCTAAGGCTAAAATTGAATTATATGATTGGCCAGGCAATATTTCTCAAATTATTAATTATGCGGAAAAAACTATTATTTTAAATCAAAATTTTAATATTAATAAAGATTTCGAGATAGATAATCTCCCTTTAGATATGGGCAATTTCGAACAAGAAAATATTAATAAGAATAATTTTGAATTATCTCTTAAGGAAGCACGAAATAACTTTGAAAAAGATTATTTAATCTCGCAAATTAAGAGATTTAATGGTAATATCAAAAAAATTTCAGACTTTACTGGAATGGAAAGAACTGCTCTTTATAGAAAGTTTAAATCACTTAATATAGAAACTGAAAAAAAATAATTACCTTATATGAAATCAATAATATGTGGAGCAGGCGATGTTGGTTACAGTATCGCAGACAAACTATCAAAAGAAAATTTCGAAGTTATTGTAATTGATGAATCAAAAGAAAAATTAAAAAAAATTTCAGATAATCTTGATGTAAAAACAGTTCTTGGCGCCCCAAGTCTTCCATCAACTTTGTTTAATGCTTCTGCTAAAGAATATGATATTTTAATAGCGGTAACTAAAAGCGATGAAACCAACATGATTTGTTGTCAAATAGGTCATACCTTATTCGGTATACCAAAAAAAATTGCAAGAATTAGACAGCAAGACTATTTAAAAGGTGAATGGCAAAATCTTTATAGTAGTAAAAATCTTCCTATAGATGATATTATATCACCCGAAGAAGAGGTTGCTAAAGCTCTCTACAGGCGTATTAAATCTCCAGGAACTATTGACATGTTAGAACTTGCAAATAACAGAATTAAGTTAGTTGGAATTAAATGTGAAGCTAATAGCAAAGTTTTAGGAAAAACACTTAGGAAATTATCAGAAGAATTTAAAAATTACTTAGCTAACATATTATTCGTCTTTAGAGGTGAAGAAAAATTTATTGTCAATTCTAGTACAATATTAAAAAAAGATGATTTAATTTATATGGTTGTAGATAACAGTAATTTTTTTGAAATTGTTAAAGAGTTTGGTCATTATGAAATGCAGGCACAAAAAATTGTTATTCTAGGAGGAGGCAATATTGGTTATTCATTAGCAAGAGAAATTGAGACAAGTGAATATAAAATTGCCACTAATATAATTGAAAATAACAAGTTAAGATCAGAATTTCTTGCTACTAATCTTAAATCTGCGAATGTTACAAATGCTGATGGTCTTGAATCTTCAATTTTAGAAGAAGTTGATGTTTCAGAAGCAGATTATTTTATAGCTGTTACAAATGATGATGAAGTTAATATATTATCTTCTTTATTAGCTAAAAGAGCTGGAACCGAACATTGCATCACTTTGATTAATAATAGCTCCTATTCTTCTTTATTAAATAATATTGGAATTGATATTACTATTGATCCAAAATTGATCACAATTTCTAAAATTTTAGAAAAAGTTAAAGGAGGTTTAATCAGAAGTGATTATACTATAGCTGAAGGTTTTGGCGAAGTTATTGAAGCTGAAATTTTACCTAATTCACAATTTGCTAATAAAAATATTAATCAAATAAATCTCTCTAAATCTATTAGGGTAGGAGCTATTTTAAGAAAAGATGAAATTATCATACCAAATAGTGAAACTATATTTAAAGAAAATGATGATGTTGTATTTTTTTCTGAAACTAAAAGTATTAAGAAATTAGAAGAATTGCTATCATTAAAATAATTATGCCAAATATTGCCTTTATTAATTCAAAATATATAGAATTTAAAAATGCTAAAGTTCATATTGAAGATAGGGGCTTTCAATTTTCTGACAGTGTATATGAAGTTCTTAAAATAATTAATAAAAAACTTATAGATTTTGATTATCATTTTAAAAGATTGAAATATTCATCTAGTGAACTAAGTTTTAATTTAAAAATAGATAAAGATAAATTACATCGAATTTTTTTAAATTTAATAAAAAAAAATAAATTAACTAATGGAATCATTTACCTTCAAATTACCAGAGGTGTTCAATCTCGAGAACATGCATATAAAAAAAATTTAAAACCCAATATTATTGTTTATACTTCAAGAAAAAATTTTAATTTACCAAATAAAAACTACAAAGGTTATAAGGCTATAACT
>CACJSL010000059.1 GCA_902596065.1 uncultured Alphaproteobacteria bacterium
AAACAATAATTAATGATTTTTTCTAAATTATTAAAACCTGCCAAATAACCTTCTTCAATTTTTTTTTTATTTTTTTGTGACCATCTTTGATTGCCATCCATTATGAAAGCTATATGTTCTATATTGTATTTCAAGAAATTAAACTGTTAAAATTTCATTTTTTTTTGCAAGAGCAATCTCTTCAATTTTTTTTGTAAAATCATCTGTAATTTTTTGTATATCTGATGTGTGCTTTTTTAAGTCATCTTGAGATATTTCTTTTTCTTTTTCTGCGGTTTTAAATTCATCAATTGTATCTCTTCTAATATTTCTAATACTAATTTTAGCACTCTCTGAATATTGTGAAGCAATTTTGGTTAACTCAAGTCTTCTTTCCTCACTTAATTTTGGTATTGGTAATCTAATAATGTTACCATCAGTTTGTGGATTGATGCCTAAATTTGACTCTATTATAGATGTTTCAATATTTTTAATTAGGGAATTATCCCATACTTGAATAGTAAGAGTGCTTGAATCTGGAACATTTATATTAGCCAATTGAGAAATTGGTGTTTTAGAATTGTAAGCATCAACCATAATATTATTAAGCATAGAAGTAGATGCTCTGGAAGTTCTTATTGAGGCTAGCTCTTTTTCATAATGAGACATCGCATTTTCCATTTTTGAATTTAGTGTATTATAATCCATCATGTTTACTTAACTAATTTTGCTAAATTTTCCAATACCATTAATTGCATTTAGTACTGAATTTTCTTTATTTATATTCGTTATAAGTATTGGAATTTTTGACTCTTTAGCTAAACTTATAGCTGTACTATCCATTACTTTCAGATCATTACCTAGAACTTCAGTATACGAAATTTTTTTATAAAATTTAGCATCATTATATTTAACAGGATCTTTATTATATATACCATCTACTTTTGTGGCTTTAATAATCATAGAACAATTCATTTCAGAGGCTCTCAAAGCTGCTGCTGTATCAGTAGAAAAAAAAGGATTGCCAGTACCGGCAGCAAAAATTACAATTCTTTTTTTTTCTAAATGTCTAATAGCTTTTCTTCTAATATATGGTTCAGCTATTTGAGACATGCTTATGGCAGATTGAACCCTTGTGGGTACTTTAGCAGTTTCCAAAATACTTTGCATAGATAATGCATTCATAATTGTTGCAAGCATACCCATATAATCTGAGGTTGAACGATCAATACCTTCGGCCGCACCTTTTATGCCCCTATAAATATTTCCACCACCTATTATTAAACAAATTTGATAATTTTTTTTGTAAATTTTTTTTATTTCTTTAGAAATAAACTTTGCGGTTGAAATATCTAAACCATAATTAGTTTCCCCCATTAAAGACTCACCAGAGATTTTTAGAAGTATTCTTTTTGAAAAAGACATCAAGATTCTAACGAAACTAAATTATAATTTATAATTTCAAATTTATTTTTTTTAGAAAATTCTCTAATAACTTTGTCTACAGTTAGATCAGGGTCAAGTATGTAGTTTTGATTTAACAAAGTAGACTCAGAATAAAATTTTTTCATTTTACCATCAAGAATTTTTTCAATAATATTCTCTGGTTTTCCACTAGACTTTATTAAATCTAATTGTATATCTTTTTCTTTTTCAATAAGATCTTTATTAAGATTTTCAATATTCAATGATAAAGGTTTGCTAGCAGCAATGTGCATACAAAGGTTTTTTGCTAATAATTTTGATTCTTCATCATCTTCATTTACTTTATAAGAAATTAATGTTGCTATTTTGCCAATATTTTTTTTATATGAATTATGAACATAATAAGAAAAATAATTTTCCTTTTGTTCATTTATATATAATTTAGTTAAAATTATATTTTCACCAATTTTAGCAATAATATCTTTGAAATAATCAGAAATTTTTCTACTATTGTGTGTTGATTCGAGAAAATTTGCTACTGAATAGCTCATATCTTTAATTTCAAGTGAATAATTTCCTATCTCATCCATAAAGTTTAAAAACACTTCATTTTTTGCAGCAAAATCAGTCTCTGTATTGATTTGAATAATAGTACTGATTTTATTATTAGAATAAACTCCAATGGCACCCTCTTTTGCCTCTCTTGAAGATTTTTTATTTGCTTTAGCTAAACCTTTTTTTCTTAAAAAATCTATTGATAAATCTATATCATGACTACATTCTTCTA
>CACJSL010000060.1 GCA_902596065.1 uncultured Alphaproteobacteria bacterium
GCTATTTTATTATTTTTTATTGCATCACATAAATCAATTTCTGATACAAGATTTCCTCTTGCGGTATTAATAATAATTGCATTATTTTTCATTTGATTAATTTCATTAGTATTTATAATGGAAGACCCATCTTTATTTGGTTTACAGTGAAAACTTATAATATCTGCATTTTTTAAAGCATTATTTAAATCAGAAGATATATATTCAGGGAAATCATCCTTAATACGATCAAAATATTTAGAAACTATTAAAATTTTTAGCCCAAGTGCATGACAAATTTCAGCAAATCTTTTTCCTACATTACCAAAGCCAATAATTCCTAATGTCTTTCCTCTTATCTCATTACCTTTAAATTTTTTCTTAGCCCATTCTCCTTTATGGGTAGATATATTTGCATTAATAATCTTTCTAGATAAAGATAATAGTAATGCCAGAGTATGTTCTGCCGTTGCATTAGTATTACCACCTGGTGTATTCATTACTATAATATTTTTTTCTTTAGCTGATAACAAATCAATATTATCAACTCCTGCCCCAGCTCTACCAATAATCTTTAAATTTTTAGCCTTTTCTATAATTTCTTTTGTTACTTTTGTTGCTGATCTAACAATCAGTCCATCATATATTGAAATATTTGCAATAAGATCTTCTATAGAAAAATCTGTTATAACATCTACTTCAATATTGTTAGATAGGAGAATTTTTTCGGCAATACTATCCATAGCATCAGAAATAAGAACTTTAGGCATAAGATCCTTTAACTTTAATATAAGCCCATTCTAACCAAGGTAATAATAATTTAATATTATGTGGTTCAACTGTTCCACCACCCCAAACTCTAAAAGAAGGAGGTGCCTTGGTATATCCATTTATATCATAAGCAATATTCTCTTCTGAAAGAATTTTGCATATTTGTTTAACAATTAATTTCTGATCATCTTCATTTTTAGATAAATACCAATCTTCACAAATTTTAAATGTAATACTGGTATTAGATAAATATTCCTTACTTTTGTTATTTGATAAAAAAGTTACCCAATCATTATTTTCAATCCAATTATAAATTATATCAAATGATTTTTTTGAAGTTTCTAATAAAAATTCTAAACCACCATTTTCTTTAGCCCAATTAAGTCCATCTAGAGCATCTTCAACACATATCATCGAAGGAGTATTGATTGTGCTTCCTTCGAATATACCTTTAATAATTTTATTATTATCAGCTATTCTAAATAGTTTTGGAATTGGCCATTTAGGAGAATGCTCTTCTAATCTATTTAAAGCTTTAGGAGACATAGCAATCATTCCATGAGCAGCTTCTCCTCCTAAAACTTTTTGCCAAGACCAAGTAAGCACATCACATTTAGAATAATCAATAGGCATTGCAAAGATAGCTGATGTAGCATCACAAATAGTTAGCCCTTCTCTATCATCAGGTATCCAATTAGAATCTGGAACTTTTACTCCTGAGGTGGTACCATTCCATGTAAAAATTACATCATTTTTAAAATTAACTTTTGTTAGATCGGGAAAATCTCCATAATTTACATCATGAATATTTAAATTTGATAATTGAAGTTGATTCAAAACATCTTTAATCCAGTCTTTACCAAAGTTTTCCCATGCTAATATATCCACTCCCTTTAAACCCAATAAAGACCATAAAGAAGCTTCAAGAGCACCAGTATCTGATCCTGGCAAAATACCTACTACATAATCATTAGGTAGATTTAACATTTCTTTAGATTTATCAATTACAAGTTTTAACTTTAATTTTGCTTCACCAGATCGGTGAGATCTTCCTGTATTAGCATTAATTAAATTTTCAATCTTCCAACCAGGTCGTTTTGCACAAGGCCCACTTGAAAAATTTGGATTATTTGGTTTTTTAGTTGGCTTTTCCATATTCTAATTAAATTCATAAACTACCAACCCATCAAGAGGTTTAGGATCAAACCAGGTTGATTTAGGTGGCATAGTCAAATTGTTATCAGCAACTCTAATAACATCTGTTATCTTAGATGGAAAGATTGAAAAAGCTACACTATCAGGATTTTCATCTACTTTTTTTTCTAAAGCAGAAAGTCCATGGCAACCTGCTATAAATCTTATTCTTTCATCATTATTAACATCTTTAATATTAAGCATTTT
>CACJSL010000061.1 GCA_902596065.1 uncultured Alphaproteobacteria bacterium
GGCACCTACTAGCATACTAGCTTATCAACATTATGAAAATATTTCAAAACTTATTTTAAATCTTCCAATTGAGATAGATATTCTTACTGGAAAAGACAAAGGTAAAAAAAGAATAGAAAAATTAGAAAAAATAAAAGATGGCAAAACACAAATAATAATTGGAACTCACGCTTTGATTCAAGAAGGAGTAAACTTTAAAAAATTAGGCTTATCAGTAATCGATGAACAACATAGATTTGGTGTGTATCAAAGAATGGCTTTTAATTATAAAGGTTTTCGTCCTTCTATATTAGTAATGAGTGCCACTCCGATACCAAGAACTTTAACTTTAGCAGCATATGGAGATATGGATGAAAGTAGATTAATAGAAAAACCGATTGGTCGAAAACCTATAAAAACATCATCACTAACTTTAAAAAAAGAAAAGGATTTAATTGAGAGAATTAAAAAGAAAATCAATAATTCAAATGATAAATTTTTTTGGGTATGTCCTCTTATAGAGGAATCACAAGAACTGGATCTTAAGGCTGCTACTGATCGTTATATTACACTTAACAAAATATTTAAAAATAAAGTAATGCTTATTCATGGTCAGTTAAGTGAAAAGGATAAAGAATTAACAATGGAAAAATTTAAAAATGAAGATTACAGAATTTTAGTAGCAACCACTGTCATAGAAGTAGGTATTGATATTAAATCTGCTACTACAATAATAATTGAACATGCTGAAAGATTTGGATTAGCTCAACTTCATCAATTAAGAGGTCGTGTTGGCAGAAATGATGAAGAATCATATTGTATACTTTTACATAAAGAAAATATTAATGATACGGCAAAGAAAAGATTAGATATTATGACAAATACTAATGATGGTTTTCTTATTGCTGAGGAAGATTTAAAGATTAGAGGACCAGGTGAAGTTTTGGGGAAAAGACAATCTGGTTTACCATCATTTAATATTGCAGATTTAAGTTATGATGGCGATTTACTAGAAGAAGCTAAGTTATATGCTGAAAATATTATAAATTATGATCCACAGTTAAATCAAAATAAAAATCTAAAAGATTTATTATATATTCATGAACGAGATACAGCAATTAAAACACTAAATGCAGGATAATGACTACTATTGATTACAAAGAAGGAATAAGATTTGAATGTCAAGGTTCAGGAAATTGTTGTGTTTCAAGAGACTCTTATGGATTTGTTTATTTGAGTCCAGATGATCTAAAAAGATTTGCAGATGATTTTAATATATCAATAGATAAATTTAAGGAAAAATATTGTCAAATAACGGATGGTTTTGTTCATTTAATTGAAAAGAATAATCTTAATGGAAAATGCATATTTCTAAAACAAAATAAATGCTCAGTATATAAAAGCAGACCCTCTCAATGTAGAACATGGCCATTTTGGAATGAGAATATGAATTCAAAAGTATGGAACGAAGATATTTCTATTAATTGTCCAGGTATTGGAAAAGGAAGTAAAATTAAATCTGATACTATTAAAAAATTTTTGAAAGAAGATTTTAAAAATGAAAGATTAATACTGAAAAATAGAATTATCCATCAGAAATAAATTCCATACCTTTATAAAAACCTATATAAACATCTGATTTTCTTTTAAGTGTTAGTTTAATAGTCGTACCCTCTAAAACAACTTCTAAAAAATTATTATTTTTTTTTAGGATATCGCATTTCTTAGTGATTCCAGTCGCGATATTTTTTACTATTGTTTGTTTCATCGAAAAATGGTGAGCCCTACAGGATTCGAACCTGTGACCCATTCCTTAAAAGGGAATTGCTCTACCAACTGAGCTAAGGGCCCCACAAAGATGTAATCTATATAGTTCAAATATTGTGAAAGCAAGACTTTATCTTTACGTGTTTTTATTATCTAAAATTTTAATTGTATTTGTTGAAACAAATTTAGAAACATCACCTCCTAATTTATGTACTTCTTTAACAAAGTTAGAAGAAATAAATGAATTTTTGTCTGAAGACATTAAAAATATGGTTTCTAAATCTGGATTAAGTTGATAATTCATTCCAGTCATTTGAAATTCATAATCAAAATCTGATACTGCTCTTAA